>JBDSPQ010000437.1:0-5637 GCA_039930305.1 Ginsengibacter sp.
ATAAAGAGGTGGTTGGAGAAATTTGTAAGTAACAGATGCTTCATTTTCCCTTTGCACGTTATTTATATGTTCAAGCAATATTTTACGTTCCTGCGTTGCCGTTATAGCTGCATAATAAGGCCAGTCAATTTCTTCCTGTTGATTTGTGGCTATGGGTGATGGCAGCACCACCGGAGGCTTGTCCGGTGCAAGATATATGGTGGCATATTCACCTGAGGCATCAATTAGCGTCACATTATAAGACATGTGTGTGGGGATGTAAGCCAATTTTTTGACAGCACCGGAAGTAGTGGTACAGGTCTCTAAAACATACCTGATCACTAACGGAATGCCGAATCCTTCACCCACTGCATTCCTTCCGCCAAACGCAAGAGAGGCGGCCAATCCGTCAGCATTCATTCCATCGAGCAGACCCCAGTTACAATCGCTAATGCCGATGACAGGTTTCAGCCATTTTGTGTAAAGCATAGTGCCCTCAAATAAAGCCGGGCTATAATCATAGTTGCGTATTAGAAAAGTTTGATCGCGATTCCATGCCATTTGAGAACATCCGGACATATACGGAGGCGGGCAATACATGCTTAAAAAACGTGCTTCAAGATCACCACCGCCTGCCAATGCAAGCAGCTTTTCATACACGGGCATCAGCTCTGGCATGTAGCGCTGCAGCTGATTGGAGGATGTAAGATAACCAGGCCTCGCCGTGGCGCCCTCTGATAAAAACCATTGCCTGTAAGAAGGCCATGTCTTATAAAACATGGCCTTCCATTTTTCTCCGGGGCTATCTTCTTTCACACAATTTAGTGATAAGATCATGTGATAAAATTACAACATTTTGAAACCGCCAATTTCCATAGGTTGAGTGGTTTCTGGCGTTATATTTTCCAACGGCACTCCCTGGAACTTACCTCGGATGGCGTTGATCCATTTTTCGGCACGCTTCTTTAGTTTGAAATCATCTGTCATAAGGCGGCCACGCATCACAAGAATACCAAGGTCGGCGCCTTCATAACGGTAATTGTCTTTGTCACTTATACGCAGGAAAAATGCTTCATCTTCACTTTCAACTGCACGCCGGTGGGTGTCCAGTCTTGAGAACTCAATTTCACCTTCTTTATTTATTTTATAAATGCCACTTTGAGGCGCCTCAGTAATTTTATCAACTGTTTTGTCTGTGTGCTTAATTACAAGTTGGCTCCATGAATCGATGTTTTCTTTTTTCGCCCACCTCGTATTTAATTTTTTTACATTCAGCTCATACGGCTGGTCCATATATTCTAATAAATGAAAAAGGAAAAGGGGCATATCACTCAAGGCAAAAACTGCATGGTTGGTAATGGAGCTTGCACCGGTAATTCTTGGATTTAATTCCCCGAGATAAATATCTTTTGTGTCCTGGTCAATTAAAAAGTCCAGCTCAAAATATCCTTTGTATCCTTCTTTTCTAAGCTGGTCACCAAATAGCTGGGTGTATTCACTGGCCTTCTTCCTTATAGTTGCGTTAAAGGCGCCGGAATAAATTTCATTGCCACACCAGCCGCCCTTGTAGGGTGTGAGGTCTTTGAAGCCGACTAACTCTGTCATTAAGGGAGCCACAATAGTGCCGTGTCTTGTTACGCAGGCTTCTATTGCAGAGCCGCGGCAATTAATGCGCTTCATTACTTTTACTTCTTTCTCTTTCACTATTTCATCTGCATATTTGTTCCAGTCTTCTTCATTGGAGATAAAGAATGTGGTGTGCCCTGAATCACCAAACGGTGTTTGCACTACCAGGTCATTCCCTAAGTGACTGCTTACATTTGTGAGGTGCTCATAACTTTCAACTTTTGATAAAACATTGGGAACACATGGTACGCCTGCCTTTTCGGCGATGCGGTTGGTATTCACTTTATTATCCATAAAGTTGCGCATCTCTGCAGAAGGAAAACAAACTTCCAGCCCCAATGACTTCGCAAGCTCTTCAGTTTTCTCATCAAACATCAGGAACATCGCCTTGCCTTTACTTCCACGTCCGCGGATGTAATCCACCACTTCCTTGTGTTCCAGTAAATAGTTATTAATGTCTTCTATGCTTTGAAATTCTTCATGAGGGACTTCTTCCTTTGGTGTAAAAACATTCGGATGCTGGTGATTGAAGCAGTTGATATAGGTAATAAACTTAAACCCTTTTACCCATTCATCGGCACCGAGCAAGTTGAAATTGGTAGCACTTATAAAATATATGGGCGTATCATTTGTGTAAAAAAATCGCCGTATGTCCGAAATACCGTTTAACTTTTTTGTTTTAGAAAGTATTTTTTCCTGCCCTGTTGAAACAACTGTATTAGATAGTTGTTGCGGGGTTTTTAAATCTGTTTCTGTGTCCATAAAATTATTTTAATCGTTTGTAAGTTCTTTGTTCTTAATAGATCTAATTTTTTTCAATTTTCAATTGCCGCTACCTCTTTCTTTGCACTTTTCTTTCCATTTCCATTCGTGCCAATTTCTTTAACTGGTGAACTTTTTCTTTCGTTCTTTGATTTCTCTTCCTTTTGTCCTTCTTCCAACGCTTCAGTTTTAAAAACTCTCAGGCCAAGTTCCGGGCGGAAGCCATGAATCTCTTTCACATCCAGCGCCAGCAGGAAATCAAGTATTTCCGTCGTCATAACCTGGCCGGGCACCAGCACGGGAAAGCCTGGTGGATAAGGTATCACAAAAGATGCCGAAATTATTTTCCTTCCGTTTTGCATCACGCCTTCACAATCTTCGAGCTTCACATATTCGCAGGTATCTTCTTTGTATGCGAGAAAATAAGCCTTTCGGATATTACCCCCAGGGATACCCGAAACAGGTCTGAAGAAATCGTGATAATAGCTAAAGTCGGGAAGGGGTGGTGTATCGTGTGTTAAAGAATGTATCTGCTGCTGCAGTATTTTACTTTCTTCTGCATTTAAGGATTCTGTATGGCTGTCAAGTTCCTGCGCGATTTTTAATAAACTGCTTATCAGATAGCTAACTGAACTCCTAGTAGTTCCTATATTAGTCATGAACAGTACCGTGTTGCGGGAAGTTTTATTTACCTGGATGCTGAATTGGTTCATCAGGAATTTGTTCTTGAAAGTATCGCCATCAACACCTGTTTTACCGATATATAAATTGATCTTCGTTGGGTCCAGAACAAACTCATCATGCTCCCATGCATTTTCCAGGCGCTTCCACCCGTTTTCAGAGCTGTAATATTCTTCCTGTCCTGAAGGCCTGTATTCATCGGGTATCAGATCCTTAATAGTAAGTATAGAAAAATATTTTCTCAGCTTTGGATGATCATTGATCTTGGCACGCAAGAGCATGGCCATCTCTATACTTTTTTCTACCAATTCAAAACCTTCGAATACTACCTGCCTGCGGCCAACATCCAGTGATGCAAGTATCTGGTAATTTGCAGAAGTGGAAGTATGCGTCATATACGCTTCGTGAAAACTTCCTTCGGCTTTTCTTTCAAATTCTTCATCGTATATATGGATCATAGATCCCTGCCTGAAAGAAGACAGGGTTTTATGGGTTGATTGCGTAGAATAAACCCTTATTTTAACTTTGGCAGGATCCGGCATTCCGGGAATAGTAAAGTCGCCACTTTGTTTTTTTGCCAGTTCTTCATATTGTTTGTTGTATGAATCAGTGTACGCCTTGCTGTTATATTTTTCAAATAATTTGTTGGCAACGAACATGGCAGTCCGTTGTTTGTAGGTATAAGTGAACGCCGCAAAAGCAAACCATGCCTCATCCCACAAGAAGATCATATTCGGCTTTATAGCAAGAATTTCTTCCATCACTTTTTCTACATTGTACACAAGACCGTCGAACGTGCAATTGGTAAGGATCACCATCTTTACTTTATCCAGCCTGCCTGCTTCTTTTAGTTGCAGTAGTTTGTCTTTTATGCTTCGTAGAGGCACCGCTCCATACATGGAATATTTTTCCAGCGGATAGGAATCAAGATAAACCACGTTGGCGCCGGCGAGTACCATTGCATAGTGATGGGATTTGTGGCAATCCCTGTCAATTAATACAAGGTCATCCGGTTCAACAAGCGCCTGTAAAACAATTTTGTTGGAAGTGGATGTGCCGTTAGTAGCAAAAAAAGTATGACGTGAACCAAATGCTTTTGAGGCAAGTTCCTGCGCTTTTTTTAAGGGCCCGGTTGGCTGAAGTAATGAATCAAGACCACCGGTTGTGGAAGAAGTTTCTGCGAGAAATAAATTTCTGCCATAGAATTCTCCAAAGTCGTCGATCCAGTTTGATTTAAATACAGAGTTACCTCTCGATACGGGCATCGCATGGAAAACCCCTGTCGGTTTTTGGCTGTAATCTTTTAAAGCGGTATAAAAAGGTGTATCAAATCTTTCTTTAATGCCACGCAGAATGCTGAGATGTAATTCCTGCAGATCTTCCTTGCGATAAAATATACGGTTGAAATTTTGGAACACGCTATCTGATAAACCATTTACAGGCGTATCTGTAACGTAATAAATATCGAGTTCCGGCCTTATTTTTCTCACTGCTTCGCCCAATACCACGCCCAGGCTTTCTTCGCTGTAGCGTTCATAATCCATATTTAATACTTGTGATATAAATGGCTTCAATATGTCATCCATATTGTTCGACTTGTATTTTACTCCATACCTTATGACACATGCCTGGATATTGGAATTAAAAAAAATGGCTATCAGGCTATCCTGGAAAGATTTTGCAAAAACGGTTCTGTAGTTAAAGGGTTCGTTATCTTCCTGTACCTCGGTTAATTTTTCCTTTATCTCAATTTCTTCTTTCGGAGTAAGATTGTCGGTAAACAATACTTCGAAATATTTTTTCCTGTTCCTCTTTTCAGTAGAAAAATCTTCATTCTCGCTGATGATCGAACCAATGTGATCCAATGCTCCCGGATGATGCCTGTAATCTTCACTTATCATGAGCCTGCTGATGTCTGCTGCAGCTTTTGAAAGCATAACGTATTCCTCCATCTTGAGGAGATTATTGAGTTCATTGATTGTATCCAATCCCGGGAAAGCCCAATAAGATTCTATAACTTTTAAAGTACCAAGTGTTCTCTCAAGTACAGGCTTATGGTCGCGGTTGTCGTCCCTCTTTCTACATGCTTCGGCAGTCTGTGTTTTAAGGTCAGACCAGAGTTTCATGCGAAACTGGTTCATATTATAATGTTTATTGCTCCTCACTGACGGGGTTATTTTTTTTGTCATTTTCTTTTCTTTAAAAGTTTAAAATCCGTATTCTATTTTCCTTCCAACCCGTTCGATTGTAATACTTCTTCTTGTAACACTTCCGTAATCTGCTGCATGTTCTGTCGTGTGGGTTTAATCAGGGGACCGAGAGATTCGAGGTATGCTGTTTTTTGGCCCTTCTGAAATACTGTAAAATCTACATTCCTGTCTCTGAAGCTTTTTAGCGGCTGTCCTAATCTGAGTATCCCATTTTCGCGGCTCCTGTGCACTCTTTCCAAATCAATTTCTATTGGAATCATTTCTTCGCCGGTACTGGCCTGGTGCAATACACGCCCGTCAGGCCCACATACAATTGAACGACCAGTACCGCCATCGCTTAGGCCATTTATGTCAAATATGTAGCACTGGTTGATTGCTG
>JBDSPQ010000438.1:0-2532 GCA_039930305.1 Ginsengibacter sp.
GCTTACAAAATTTAAGGTTGCTCCTGTTAATCATGTTCCGTGTTGCTGGCAGATCGGGCACGTGAAGCGTGATAATATCGGCTTCCTTCATCATTTCTTTCAGGGACGTCTTACCCACTGCGTTCCCGAGTGGCATTTTTGTTTCCACATCATAAAAAATCACTTTCATGCCCAGCGATTCAGCGAGTACGCTTACTTGTGAGCCTATGTTGCCATACCCGATAATTCCGAGGGTTTTGCCCCTTAGCTCATGGCTGCCGGATGATTCTTTAAGCCATATCCCTGCATGAGCCGCCTTGTTTTTATCCGGAATCTTCCTGATAAGCATAATGGAGGAAGCTATAACGAGCTCAGCGACGGATCTTGTATTTGAATAAGGTGCATTGAAAACAGTGACGCCTTTTTTGGTAGCTGCGGCTAAATTTACCTGGTTTACACCGATGCAAAAGCAGCCGATAGCCTGCAGTTTGGAAGCGGCATTGAGAACGGCTTCCGTGATTTTAGATTTAGAGCGGATACCAAGAAGATGTACATCTTTGATCTCTTTTATAAGATCGCTTTCGCTGAGAGCACCGGACAATTGCTTTACTGAAGTGTAGCCAGCCTGTAAAAATTTTGCGCCGGCAGCATTGCTAATATTTTCGAGAAAGAGAATTTTAATTTTTTCTTTAGGGTAACTTGTTGTTTTTTTGTCCGCCATTGTACTTTTTTGTATAATTTTTGGCAAATATAATCCGTTAATCCATGAATAGTTTTCAATGAAGTTAGATTCAACATTTTTTACGTTTTTGTTTGGTGTGCTGTTTATATATGGTTGCAATTCAGGTTCTGCCGGGAAGAAGGATTTGGTCAATAAAGATTCCCTGGCCTACATCGCTCCACAACCTGGTGACATTTCAGAAGCAGATTACCATAAATACCATGACCAGATTGAGGAATTTTACAATAAGCGTTTCCTGGCAAGAGGTTTCAACGGAGCCATACTCGTGGCAAAAAAGGGTCGCGTAATTTTTGAAGATTATCATGGCAGCGTCAACCTGAAGAAAAAAGATTCGATAACACCACATTCAGCTTTTCACCTGGCCTCGGTTTCGAAAACATTTACCGCCATGGCGGTATTGAAGTTGGCAGAACAGGGCAAGTTGAGTATAGAAGATAATGTAAAGAAATATTTTCCAAAATTTCCCTACGAAAACATTAATGTAAAAATGCTGCTCAGTCACCGCAGCAGCCTGCCCAACTATATATATTTCATGCAGCAATTGGGCTGGGATACCAAGACCATGTGCAGCAACCAGGATATGCTTGACTATATCATAGAATTCAAGCCGCCGCTGCAAGGAACGCCGGGCACTCACTTTACTTATTGCAACACAAATTATGCTTTGCTGGGCCTTATCATTGAAAGGGCCTCCGGAATGACCTATGAGCAATATTTACAGAAGTATATTTTCACTCCGTTGGGGATGAAAGACACCTATGTATTTACAATGGAAGACAGCGCTGCCGCAATGCCTTCCTACGACTGGCGGGGAAGACAGGAAGCTTTTACTTTCCTGGATACTGGGTTTGGAGATAAAAATATTTACAGTACGCCCGAAGACCTTTTAAAATGGGACCAGGCATTATACACCGATCAGCTCTTTTCCAATAACACCATGCACGCAGCCTTTACTCCTTACAGCAACGAAAAACGTGGCGTAAGAAATTATGGATATGGATGGAGAATGAATGTGTATCCCGATGGCCGAAAGATAATCTATCACAATGGCTGGTGGCACGGAAACAATACCGTTTTTATAAGAATGATAGAAGATTCCGTTACGATTATCGTTTTAGGCAACAAATACAACCGCGCGATTTACGATGCAAAAAAGATTGCCGAAATATTTGAATCTTCCGCTGTGATGGAAGAGGAAGAAAGAGGCAATGGCCATAATGAAGACCTGGTGACGGATGAAAAGCAGGATTCGACAATTGCCGAACGCAGTGATTCTACGATCATTCAGAAGATTGACAGCATTAAAAAGAATAAAAGTACCCGCTAAACCTACAGGCATTTTCCGTTCCTGAGAGCCTTGCTATGAAATCATAATCTTGCAAGGCTGGTTAAAAGTATTTCTACTAATTATTTTAAAAAATAATAGTAAAATTACTTGCAAATGTGAAAAAGTTTATTTCTATTTACGCTGTGTTCATTTCCTGTGAATTTAATTCCAACAAAACTTCCCTGGTAAATACCTGGTACTATTTTTTGCTTGTGTAGTCCAATTCCTTAAAATCTCCTTTCTCTTTTCTATCTATTTTCAACACCATATATCCATCTTATCAATTAGTAAGTTGTAATTAGCTATCCCGTTAGGACATCCTGCTTATTTTCTCCACTGAAGACTACGACTGTATTTATCATTTTAAAAACAAAACAAATGAAATCTATTTTCACATTCAGGCAATTTACCTATGGTAATTTTGTCCAAACCCTCCTGGCTAAAACGGCCATCAAGCGGCTTTCAATTCTTTTTGTATTCATTA
>JBDSPQ010000439.1:0-4936 GCA_039930305.1 Ginsengibacter sp.
TGGCTGGCCAAATTTGCCGAATACAGTCAAAAAGAATTTACGACTTGCATCGAAAAAGAATTGTCGCCATCGTCCAGGGAGCTCACTATGGGTGAGGTTATAAAGGAAATAAACGCTCTAACCCTGGGCAACGCGATAATTGTAACAGATGTTGGCCAGCACCAGATGGTAACTTGCCGTTATGCAAAATTTAATGAAACCAAAAGCAACATTACCTCCGGCGGACTGGGTACTATGGGTTTTGCATTGCCGGCAGCAATTGGAGCAAAATATGGAGCGCCTGACAGAACCGTGATTGCGATCATTGGTGATGGTGGATTTCAAATGACACTGCAGGAGCTGGGCACGATCATGCAAAATGACATGGGCGTGAAAATTATTATCCTTAACAACGAATTTCTCGGAATGGTAAGGCAGTGGCAGGAGTTATTTCATGAGCGCCGTTATTCATTTACAGATATTAAAAGCCCTGACTTTGTTATGCTGGCTAAGGCCTACAATATTGATTCGCAAAGGGTTTCCGAAAGAGATAAATTAAAAGACGCACTTAAGACAATGTTGACAAATGATTCGTCCTATTTATTGGAGGTAATGGTTGGTAAAGAAAACAATGTTTTTCCCATGGTGCCCCAGGGGTGCAGCGTTGCTGAAATAAGACTTAGTTAGTCAGCATTATAACGTTTAGGGATACGGGATTTTATCATTTTAAAAATACACGTTGAGTTGAACCATCTGAAGAATATAGCTGCTGACATTCCCTCGCCATACGAAGGAATACTGAAGGCAACGAAAGCGATAAGTTTCGACATGGCCTCGGATTTGTCTACCGGAAGTCTGTTAAAAACACTAACGTCTTCAAAGCCTGCGGGACTTTTTTTAGAGTTGGGTACAGGAAGCGGGTTGGCGACCTCCTGGATTGCGGCACGGATGGATCAGGAATCAGAATTGATTACCGTGGACAATAATGAAGTCCTCATCTCGATAGCCCGGCAAAATCTGGTTGATCACAGGATCAACTTAGTGTGTGCCGATGGATATGAATGGATTAAATATTATCAGGGGTCGCCTTTTGATTTAATATTCGCTGACGCTATTCCCGGTAAGTATGAAATGTTTGAAGAGACATGGGCATTATTAAAAAAAGGCGGGTTCTACATTATCGATGATATGCAGAAGCAGGACAACTGGCCTGATGGGCACGATCAAAAAGCAGTAGCTTTTATTCAAGCTCTTGAAGACCGGACGGATGTGGCACTTACTAAATTAGATTGGTCAACAGGTGTCATTATAGCGGTTAAAATTTTTTCAGAAAGTGGTAACTGAAGTTGCTCATTTGCATATTAGGGAAAATGAATCGCCTTCATTTGAAAGAGCTTTTTACCTGGCGAAACAAATCATCTCTCGCATGCCCGGTTATATTGAACATGAGTTACTAAAGTGTATAGAAGAGGAAAACAAGTATGTGCTGATTGTAAGATGGAAGAAATTAGAAGATCATACTTATGGGTTTCGGCAAAGCGCAGAATACAATGAATGGAAAAAATTGCTTCATCATTTTTATGAACCGTTTCCTGTGGTAGAGCATTATCGAAAATTGAATTAAAAAAAATATTGTTATGTCAAAACAAGAATATACAGTGACGGTGTATACGGAAAACCAGATAGGGCTGCTAAACCGTATTGCGATTATTTTTTCCAGGCGAAAAATTAATATACACAGCCTGAATACTTCTCCCTCGGAAGTTCCGGGCATACATCGTTTCAATATTGTAATCGATGAAACGGAGGACGTAGTAAAAAAGCTCGTACGCCAGATTGAAAAGCAAGTAGATGTTTTAAAGGCTTATTACAATACTAATGATGAAATTATCTGGCAGGAAATGGCCTTGTATAAAGTACCCACAGAAGCCATTTCCGAAAAAGTGAAAGTGGAAAGATTGCTCAGGGAGTTTGGAGCAAGAGCAGTGGCTATCAGAAAAGACTATATCGTCTTCGAAACTACTGGGCATCGTGAAGAAACGAATAACCTTGTTTCATTTCTGGAACCATATGGGCTGATCGAATTTGTGAGAAGCGCCCGGGTAGCGATTATTAAAGAAAGCAAAGGGTTTCATGATAAAGTGAAAGAATTTGAAAAACGCGAACCCGGTGAAGACGTAATAGAAAATGAATATCTTGATAGGCAAGCTGAAGTATTTAGCATGTAGCCTTATAGGTTATAGCGAGAAGATTAATTATTCAATAAACAATAAACATTCAATAAAGGCAGCGGTGAGAGGCGATAACGGAATTTATTTCCAGGCGTCGGTTCTTTCGGCTTAAAAACTAAAACAATGGCAAAATTAAATTTTGGTGGCACCGAAGAAAACGTTGTTACCCGCGAGGAATTTCCTTTGGAAAAAGCACAGGAAGTGCTCAAAGATGAAGTAGTGGCAGTAATTGGCTATGGCGTACAGGGGCCGGGGCAGGCTTTAAACCAGAAAGAGAATGGTATAAATGTGATTGTTGGCCAGCGCAAAAATTCTAAAAGTTGGGACAAAGCAGTTCGCGACGGTTTTGTAGAAGGCAAAACTTTATTTGATATAGAAACTGCATTGGAGAAAGGTACCATCATATGTTATTTGTTGAGCGACGCAGCGCAAATCGCCATGTGGCCCACCGTGAAAAAGCATTTGACACCCGGCAAAGCTTTATACTTTTCTCATGGCTTTGGTATAACGTACCGGGAGCAAACATCGATTGTACCGCCCAAAGATGTAGATGTGTTTTTAGTAGCACCAAAGGGATCAGGTACTTCTTTGAGAAGAATGTTTCTGCAGGGCCGCGGATTAAACAGCAGCTATGCCATTTTCCAGGATGCCACAGGCCGGGCTTTTGAAAGAGTAGTAGCGCTCGGCATTGCTATTGGCTCAGGTTATTTGTTTGAGACTGATTTCAAGAAGGAGGTTTACAGCGATCTTACGGGCGAAAGAGGTACATTGATGGGCGCTATCCAGGGAATATTCGCAGCGCAATTTGAAGTGCTTAGAAAAAACGGGCACTCGCCATCGGAGGCATTTAACGAAACCGTAGAGGAACTCACACAATCTCTCATGCCGCTCGTAGCGGAAAATGGGATGGATTGGATGTATGCCAACTGTTCTACGACTGCACAGCGTGGGGCATTGGACTGGTGGAAAAAATTCAGAGATGCCACTCTACCGGTGTTTACGGAATTATATGAAGAAGTAGCTACCGGTAGGGAAGCCGGGAGATCTATTGCCAGTAACAGCAAGTCTGACTACCGCGAAAAACTGGAAGTGGAATTGAAGGAATTAGCTGACAGTGAAATGTGGCAGGCAGGCAAGACGGTTAGGAGTTTAAGACCGGAAAACCAACCTGCTCCTGTAACGGATGATCAAAATAAAACAAGTAAAATGGAAGCGGTCTCTAATTAAATGTCATGATCGAATCAACATCAAACGTGAAGAGATTTGCCGCGTCTGCCGCTGCTGAATGGAATTTTGATTTTTCAGCAGCAGCCGGCCGTTTGAAAGAGATCGTTCATAAAACACCGCTGAACTACAACCATAACCTTTCCAATAAGTATAATTGTAATATTTTTTTAAAGCGCGAAGATCTGCAGGTAGTACGCTCTTACAAAATTCGAGGAGCATATAACCTTTTGAGCAGTCTTCCCGCAGAAATGGTTCAGAGAGGTGTGGTATGCGCCAGCGCCGGTAATCATGCACAGGGATTTGCATATTCGTGTAAACTGCTTGCCATTAAAGGCGTGATCTTTATGCCGGTTATCACTCCTAATCAAAAGGTGACCCAGACAAAAATGTTCGGTGACAATTTTATCGAGATAAAGTTGTTAGGTGATACATATGATGAATGCGCCGAAGCAGCACAAGCATTTACTCTGGAAAATAAGATGGCATTCATTCATCCCTTCGATGATCTCAAGATAATTGAGGGGCAGGGCACGGTTGGTGTTGAAATTCTCGGGGAACTTTCCCGGATCGATTACATTTTTGTTCCTGTTGGCGGCGGCGGCCTTAGTGCCGGCGTCGGAACATTTTTCAAAATATTCTCTCCTGATACAAAAATCATTGGTGCGGAGCCGGAAGGTGCGCCTTCAATGTACGAGGCTTTGCAGGCAGGAGCTCCAGTACGGCTTGAAAATATAGAGCAGTTTGTGGATGGGGCTTCAGTTAAGAGGGTAGGGGATATCACCTTTCCAATATGCAAGGAGGTTTTGGATGACATGTTGTTGATACCAGAAGGGAAAGTATGCTCCACCATTTTAAAGCTCTATAATGAAGATGCGATTGTAGCCGAGCCTGCTGGTGCGTTATCAATCGCTGCCCTGGATTTATACGCAGATAAAATCATTGGTAAGAATGTAGTATGTATCCTCAGCGGGGGTAATAATGACATCGACCGGATGCAGGAGATAAAAGAACGCTCACTGCAGTACGAAGGCTTGAAGCATTATTTCCTAATACGTTTTGCCCAACGCCCCGGCGCTTTAAAAGAATTTGTGAATCAGGTCTTAGGCCCACAGGACGATATTTCCCGTTTTGAATACATACAAAAACACAATAAAGAATCAGGCCCGGCCCTGGTAGGGATCGAATTGCGTTCTCAAAAGGATTATGAAGTATTACTTGGCAATCTAAACCGATACAATGTAAATTTTACAGAGTTGAAAAAAGACGATAATGCCTTTGGATATCTTGTCTGAACAATTAAATATGCTAATGCAAAAAATCATTGCGCTGCTTTCGCTAGTAATGCTGTTCTCTTGCGGCGGGAATTCAACAACACCGGAAACAGCGGACAAGTCTGCAGATATTATCTCTGATGATTTGGCGGCAAAAAATTCCGATCAAATTATTCAGGTGGATGGTTGTTATCTCGAAATTCTGAAACGGGATACTTTCTCTATGAA
>JBDSPQ010000440.1:0-2898 GCA_039930305.1 Ginsengibacter sp.
AGACAAGAGCACGGAACCGGAAATAATACTGATTACAGAGATCGTTTAAGAAACATGCAGGGCAACCCTTACTCCTCACTTTCCAACTTCTCTTTCCGTTTTTCAAACTCACGTTTTTTTATAGATCCCATGTTCCCATCATGCCGCGATTGGGTGCCTTAAGCGGATAAATAAAGAATGTCCGTAGTCGCACACATACGGACAGCAGTACTTTTAAATATCGATCAACTGCCGAACACTCCCATTCTGTAGTTGATGTCTATGAAGCACTTCTTAGCCGTAAAAAACATTTGCGAAGCGTTATTCGCGTATTTGCCGGATTTCAGTGTTGATCACACATTATAAATAGTTAATGCGTACTTTCAGGGGAAACAAAAAATCATGAAAATAATTTCACCAACGGTCCACGCCATATTAGATTATGCTACTGTAATATTTTTGCTGGCGGCTCCGTCGCTGTTTGCTATGGAAGGCCCTCTCAGTACCTTTACGTATGCCCTTGCAGGCATACACTTTCTTTTAACTATACTCACCAGTTTTCCTTTAGGACTTATAAAAGTTATTCCCTTCCGTATCCACGGCATTATTGAAGTGATTGTTTCGCTTGCCCTTGCAGGCGTTGCGTTCTGGTTTAAAAGTAATGACAGCCTCACCGGGTTTTATTTTTACCTCGTGCTGGCAGTTATAATTATGATTGTGTTTGTGCTTACCGATTTCAAAGAAAATTCGCCAAAGTACGAAGGAAAAGGGTAATGTTTTTTGAGAGGTGAAATTTGGATACATCTGTCCCCTAAGGGGAGACTAAGCTGGGATCGAAGGCCTGAGAGGCTTTTAAAGGTATAAATTATTTTTTTTCGAAACCGCTCATGGGAATAACCGCCTTAAGCGTAGGATAAATAAAGAATGTCCGTAGCAGTAGACGTATTGGCAGTAGTACTTTTTAATCTAAGCCTTATGATAGGTAGCCGGGGATATAGCCCATTTGCGCCTTAAGTCAGGAACTTTATGCTATTCTTTATTAAAAATTTGTGTGACAGTTTCCGCAGCAATTCTTTCTGAAGTAAAAGTGGTAAACCGCGGCAATAGCAAGGGTGAAAAATCCGGAGCTCTGTAAATGCGAAGCAATGCTTCAAAATCTTCGTTCGTATCCACTGTGCATTTCAAAAATAAAGAGAGGTTAGGTATGGGAAAATTTTTCTTCAGATAAAACCAATAATCCGCTCCCACGTTATCATCAAAAAGCATTGGCAATACTTTTTGCATTTCTTCAATGGTCACTTTCTCAGGATGCCTGGCTTGCAGTAATTTTAAGAGCTGCTTATGTTTCATTAAAAATTGCAGCCCATCCTTAGGAGGAATAAATAAACCGATATCCTTATGCCCTGATAATTCTTCCGGAAGCTGGAAATAAACAGGCTTTGCATTTTCTGCCAGCTTTGTTTTATCTGCCACTGTATCAAAATACCATTGATTAAATTCGTTTAATCTTTTCTGCAGTTCGCTGCTCGTTTTAAATAAGATCAATTCGGAACCAAAAAATTCCGCAGCTTTGTTTCTATAGTTCAGGGCAAGCTCTTCAATTTCTTTTCGGTAAGGGGCGAAATGTTTTTGAAAACTATGTTGCATTTCCAGGTTGCGATGATAAATTTCTTCACCCTTATAAGGGCTGGGCAGGCACAGTCCCGAAATATAATGATCCCCATTCCATCTTGCCACCGTTGTGATCCAGTACTCTTCCTCCGCCGTATTAATGGGATTATTAAAACCGCTTATTAGTACATTGAATTCTTCATTCGTTGCTGTATGCAACATGCGGTAGTGGGTGGCCGTTCCGTCTTGTATATGAAAAATGCCATGTGGCCTGAATTTCAGGTCAATAATTTCCTGCTTCTTTTCATCGTTACAACGCATAGCTCCTGCTAGGATATCCACGGGAAAAAAAGCAGTAAACGAAGAAGGAACTTCGCAAAGCAGGCGATCTCTTTCCGAATACATCACAGGATTCATAAGGTCTTCATCGGTATCTTCGTCCTCCAGCTTCCACTCAATATTCTCCGGCCGGGTAGTGAACTCCAGGCCGGTGAGGTAACCATAAAAACAAAACCAGTCCAACTGCTTCTTAAAATCAATGTAATTTTCTTCGGGGATAAGATATTTTTCGTAAAAATCATTGGTTACTATTTCCTCTGTTTCATTTAGATAATCAAAGACCCTTTCGGTAAGGTCAGTAAAAAAGGGCTTATTAAAAAAAACGAGCGCTCTCTCTTCATCATCGCCTATAAGGCACAGGTATTGAATAAAAGCCAGGTAGTGAATGTCAACAGGCATAATATCGTCATACTCTTCTTCGTGCTGGTTCAAAATAGCTGCATCAAAAAAAGGGAGGCGTTTACCAAATTGTTTTTTATGCAGCGCTGTCAGCGACTTCCAAAATCCAATATCATTTACCTGGTCTTCAAAGTATGCAGTAAATACATAGGCCAGTTCCCGGCAGTCTTCGTCGTCTATCTCAAGAACGTCATCATATTCATCTGCAAGCTCATCAATAATAGTAAAAAGCTTTCTGCAAATATTCAGGTAAAATACATCCGCGGCGGAGTGAATGGTATAAGGCTTGCGCTTCATATACCAGCCAATATTGATAAATTTTTCCAGCTTCATCCCGGTAAAAATAAAGACATTCATTTAAGGATTTAAAAAAAACATTACACCAATTTTCACCGCGGAGAACATGGGTAAGCAGTTTTCACCGCAGAGAACATGAGAGGCAGAGTTTACGCAGAGAGAAGAAACAACTCTGCGTAAACTCTTTTAACTCTCTTCTCTGCCATGAAAAAAAGGAAACTTCTTTAACTCCTTTCCCTGCGGTAAAAACAAGATGTTTATTTCATTATCTTC
>JBDSPQ010000441.1:0-5837 GCA_039930305.1 Ginsengibacter sp.
ATGGCCGGGCTTGAACTTGCTTCATTGGTGTCAACTACAAATGGCTATGTTCTTGGAGATGAAAAAAATGGCAAGAGGATAGCCGTGCTCGATTATGGAATCAAGAATAATATTCTCAATTGTATGCTGGAACGCAGCGCATTTGTAAAAGTCTTTAACGCAAAGGCGACCTTCGAAGAATTGCAGGAGTTCAACCCGGATGGATATTTTATAAGTAATGGGCCCGGAGATCCGGCGCCCATGGATTATGCCATTAAGACAATCAGGAAAATTCTTGAGGCTAAGAAACCTTTGTTTGGCATTTGTCTTGGGCAGCAGTTACTCGCCTTGGCAAATGATGTTCCGACATTCAAAATGCACCATGGACACCGGGGGCTGAACCACCCCGTTAAAAACATCATAACCGGCAAATGTGAAATCACTACCCAGAACCATGGTTTTGGAGTGGATGCGGAAGCGATTAAGAACAATGAAAATATTGAGATCACGCACATTAATCTCAATGATTCTTCTATAGAAGGTATTCGGTTAAAAGACAGGCCTGCTTTCTCCGTTCAATACCATCCGGAAGCTACACCGGGGCCACACGATAGCCGGTACTTATTCGACCAGTTTTTTGGAATGATTAATGAGGGATAAGTAATAAAATTTTATAATCATCGAATCATATTTATGAAGATCGCCATCATAAACGGCCCAAATTTGAACCTATTGGGCAGTAGGGAAACCGATATCTACGGAAGTGAGTCATTTGAACATTATTTCAATAAGATCCGGAAAAAATACGAAACTGTTGACTTTGATTATTATCAAAGTAACGTAGAAGGTGAATTGATAAATGAGTTGCAAAGCGCAGGGCAAAAAATGGATGGCATTATTTTAAACGCCGGAGCTTATACACATACATCCATCGCTATCGGCGATGCTGTTGCAGCTATTAAAATACCCGTTGTAGAAGTGCATATTTCAAACATCGAAGCCCGTGAAGAATTCAGGAAATACTCCCATATTTCAGCGAAATGCGCGGGAACAATTTTTGGATTTGGGATGAAGGGATATATGCTTGCTGTGGAATCGTTTCTCAAATAGCTTCTCCTATAATTTCATTTTTTTGGCAAGCCCCCGCATACTTTTTTGGTATTCGTCCAGTTCCTTTAATTTATCCTGTATGAATTGGTTGTCTTCAATACGCCCGATAACGCTGTTCATTTCAGATTTGGTTTTGTAGACCATTTTCCGAAAGCTGTTTTCATAATCCTTTGCCCTTGATGAATAAATGTTGTCAGTCATCCACGTTTTTGTGACCAGGCATTTTTCAATTAAATTTTTAAATACCTCGGGAGTAAATTGTTTTGAGGTAATGTTTTCAATTTCCAGGAAAGAAGTATAAGCATGATGTAATTTGTTGGCTGCATAGTTTGCACCCTCTTCTTTGTAAAATTCATGTACCTCTTGCCACGAACCCATCTGGTTTGCGGTAATAGCTTTCTTTAATTTTTCCACGGCATCGGCTGGCAATAGCTGTCCGCCCGCATTTACCCATTCCTGCCTGCTAATCCCGGCGACGAGGTTTTTCTTTAAATCATCAAAAGATGAAAACTTTTGTTCCAACGAAAACCCGATGATTTCTGTGCCGGCATAATAATAAATTAGTTCTTTAAATAATTCTTTCGACTCTGCAATTTTTAATACTTGGTTTTTTCTTTTACTATTTTCAAATCCGGCGATACATCCATTTCCTTCAGCATCTATTTTAACTTTCGACAAGATCTTAATTGATGTAAACAACTCATTAACGGTATCTGGCGCCAGATAGTCAAACTCTATTTTTTGAATTTTCTCTGTACGTGCGTCGCGGTCTTCGTATTTCCATGTATTGCGGGCCAGTGCATACATATTGTGTTTGAACCAATAGCCCGGCATCAATATAAGGCAATCGTTTTTTACATCATTACTTACCAGGCTAAAGGGTAATTTGATATCCATTTCATAGGGATAATCGCCTTTAGCTAAGATCGTAAAAGAAGCGAACCTTGAATTATGTTTCAAGCTAACACACAGCCCCGGCCAGAAGCCACGCCCGGCTATTATTTCTCCATCTGGGCTACGGCTGTTATGATTGCTACCGATGGTAGCACCGGCAGCGATATTGCTTTGCCCCATCAACAGTGAAGCACATAAAAAGGAATTGTTGTGATGCTGCTCGTGGCCTGGAAATATGAGGGTATTCAATACTTCGCAGCAAGAGATGGTAGAATTGTTTCCAAGGTACGAGTTGAGTAACCGGGCACCGTATTTTAGCTGGGAATGTGATGCCATTACAAATCGTACGGCCTTCACCCCATAGAATATGCGGCAACCAAAACCAACTATACCGTTTACCATCTCGCATCCTTCCCCTATTTGTGTGGTCCTTTCCTGGTCACTATTAATAGTTAGATTTTTAAGTTTATTGGCTCCTTTCAGATAGGCATCAGTGCCGATACGAACATCTTTGATAATATTGCAATCTTTAATCACGCACCGATCGCCCACTGTACCATAATAACCTCTTTTTTTATCGAATTCTTTTTCAGTTAGTTCTACAAATCTTGCCTGCAGCGGTTTATTGTCGCGATTGCTACTCCAGAGCCAGGCATCCCCCGCAAGCATGCCATCGAACGGCAGAATGCGCCTGCCCCCATTTTCATTTCTAACTTCCATCCAGACCCGGTTTTTTTCTAACTCACCATCTTTCAAAACTCCGTTTCCAAATTTGGAATAATCGGTGGTTGCGAGTTCATTCACATTGGCAATCATCACTTCGTTACCTATTATATAATGACTCAAATAATGCGCATTGTCCACACAAATATTATTGCCGAAATCACAGCTGATAATAGTGCTGTTATAAATTCCGACGGGCATCCTAAGGTTATGAAACTCCAGGTAGTGTGGCTCAAGCTTGCCAATGCGTACGAGGCCGTAGAATTTTGAATTTTTTACCAGTAGTGGATCAAAAGCTTCTGATACAAATATTTTGCTCCAATCATCTGAATTATTGCCATTGCGAATGAGGGTTTCAATTTCGGAAGTAGAAAGCTTACGGTAATTAATCCCGTTATTGTTTTGCTGTTCCCGGAGATAGTATTCATTCTGACCATCGGGAAGATACTGCTGATCAACAAAATTATAGCCTAAATTATCAATGGGATGTTTGGTGATAATATTCATGAGGATAATAATGAGGGGTTGGTTATGGTTGTTGAAACGCTATTCCACGGTTACGGACTTGGCAAGATTCCTGGGTTTGTCTACATCGCATCCCCGGGCTACGCCAATATAGTAGGAAAGCAGCTGCAAGGGTACGACACTTAGTAGCGGAGCAACAATTTCGTCGGCCGGTGGCACTTCAAAAATATCATCAGCCATGCCTGGAATAAGTTCATCACCCTCAGTGATTACGGCGATTACCTTCCCTTTTCTCGCTTTTATCTCCTGGATATTGCTTACAATTTTAGCATGATACTCGTCTTTAGTTGCAACAAAAACAACAGGCAGGTCTTTATCCACCAATGCAATAGGCCCATGCTTCATTTCTGCAGCCGGGTATCCTTCGGCATGTATATAAGAAATTTCCTTCAGTTTTAAAGCTCCCTCCAGCGCAATGGGAAAATTATATCCCCTTCCCAAATAAAGTGCATTTACACAATCTTTGTATTTTTCGGCCATATCTTTCAATGTAATGCCATTCTTTAAAATAGCATCTACTTTTTCCGGCACTGCTTCCATTTCAGCCAAAAGCCTGGAATACCTTTCATGATCTATTGATCCCTTCTCTTTGCCAATCTTTAATGCAATCATTAATAAAACAGTGAGCTGCGCAGTAAATGCTTTGGTAGAAGCTACTCCAATTTCGGGCCCTGCATGTGTGTACGCTCCCGCGTGAGAAGCGCGGGATATTGAGGAGCCCACCACGTTTACAATGCCAAATATAAACGCCCCATGCCCCTTGGCTTTTTCTATTGCAACCAATGTATCGGCTGTTTCTCCACTCTGTGAAACGGCAATAATTACATCCCCTTTATTTATTATGGGGTTTCGATACCTGAACTCTGAAGCATATTCTACTTCAACAGGGATGCGGCAAAGTTCTTCAATAACATATTCAGCAACAAGTGCCGCATGCCAGCTCGTACCGCAGGCGATAATGATATACCGGGGAGCTGAGATAAGCGTCTCAATATTATCCTGTACACCCTTCATAATAATCGTGCCTTTGGCTGCATTCAGCCTGCCCCGCAGGCAATCATAAATGGTAGCAGGTTGCTCATAAATCTCCTTGAGCATGAAATGTTCGTAACCTCCCTTCTCTATGGCTGCAAGCTCCATATCCAGGCTGGATATGTAGGGAGTTTGCTTTTCATTTCCAAGATTTTTTAGCACCAGTTCATCTGCCTTTATTATCGCTATTTCATAATCATTTACGTACACTACTTCCTTGGTATATTCCAGCATAGGCGTGGCGTCAGAACCTAAAAAATGTTCGTCTTTACCGATGCCGATTACCAATGGGCTTCCTTTACGGGCGGCGATAATTGTATCGGGGTGCTCTTCGTCGAGCAGAAGGATTACGTAAGCTCCGCTTACTCTTTTCAAAGCAATACGCACCGCTTCTTCCAGGGGGCAATCTGAATTTTTTTTTATTTCTTCTATGAAGTTTAATAGTACTTCTGTATCGGTTTCACTTTTAAAAGTATATCCCTTATTTATCAGCTCTTTTTTTATTTGAGCATAATTCTCAATGATCCCGTTATGGATCATGGCCAGTTTACCACCGGCGCTTCTATGAGGGTGCGCATTTACGTCGCTGGGCTCACCGTGAGTTGCCCACCGGGTATGACCTATGCCGATGTTGGCGCTTAATGGCCTTCCGATCAAAGATTCTTCTAATTCGGCAACTTTGCCTTTCTTCTTATAGACCAATAATTTATCATCTTTGATGAGGGCAACACCTGTACTGTCATACCCACGGTACTCCTGTCTTTTCAGCCCTGTAATGATAATCGGATATGCTTCCCGGTGTCCTATATAGCCTACTATACCGCACATAAATGATTAGATTTATTTAAATGAGAACAGCGGCAGAATGCCAACTACTACTGGTCACATCAGGTTTTCGAATGGTTGGCGCAAAATAACGAAAAATGATGCCAGTGGCGTAATTCAATTCTTCGGGTGCATTCCAATTTGGAATCCACCCAGTTCTACAGGATGGTACTTTTAGATATTAATTAATGGGGTGGGAAATCCCGAGGACGGTTGCATTTTGAAAACGCTATAATCCATGCCCTTTTAGAAAGAACAATGCGACATTAAAAAATATGATCAGGCCGGTAACATCAACCAATGTAGCCACGAACGGTGCTGATGAAGAAGCCGGATCTGCTTTTAATTTTTTTAGAAGCATAGGAAGCATACTTCCGGTGAGCGAGCCCCACAGCACAACGCCTACCAGCGAAAAACTTACTGATAAAGCGATAAGAAACCAATCCACTCCATAAATATCGGTCATCACTCCGTGGTTCATTAGCGTATGCCAGATAAATATCCGCATAAATCCAATACAGCCTAAAATTAGCCCCAGCATCAGGCCTGATAATATTTCCCGTCGCATGACACGCCACCAGTCACCAATTTCCACTTCACCCAATGCCATTGCCTGTATAATGAGTGTGGATGCCTGTGAACCGCTATTCCCACCACTACTCATGATGAGTGGAATAAAATTGGTAAGAATTATAACTTTAGCGAGTTCGTCATTGTAATAGGCCATCGCAGTAGCCGTGAGCATTTCT
>JBDSPQ010000442.1:0-2965 GCA_039930305.1 Ginsengibacter sp.
TAATATTGTGGGCACAAATGATATTGCAGGGCCCGCCTATAGCCTGCACAATGCTGACCGGATAGAAATTATCTGGGGTCCGGCATCTGCATTGTATGGAGCCAATGCCTTTGGAGGCGTCATCAACATCATATCGAAAAAGGGCGCTGCTATCAACGGCTTGCACGCAGAGCAAGGCTTTGGATCTTTCAATACCTCCTTTGAAAAAGTGAGCCTTGGTATGAAAAAATCAAATTTTGAGTTCTCTGCGGCAGGCACTTTGTTCAGTACAGACGGGCCGAAGTTTACAAACCGGGATCCAAAATATTCTAACTCGTATGTAGATAAGGCATATTCTTTAAACACAGCGCTAAGCTATTATGCCCGCAATTCAAAGACCACATTGGGATTCAGAACATACAATACACCTATGGGCTGGGGCACCTTTTTTAACAGCCCGACGGTATTTCTCGGCCTGCCCCCACAAGGGAATGAGAATAAAGGAATACTTGGCCTGCTTTCAAGAGAAGTGAGGGGAGAGCAAGGCGGCCTTACGAATCCCTATCTGAGAACTTTTTTCCTGCAGAATGAGTTTAAGCCAAATGAAAAATTTAGCCTGCTGAGCCGTGTCGTTTTTCGTGAAACGGGAACCGGTGATGACTCTTACTTGTACCTTACGCTGGATGGCAAAAAACTTATCCGCGGAATTCTCACCAGTTACTCCAATCGTATTTCCGGGGAATTGCGGGCGAATTATTCCATCTCAAAAAAGCAATTTTTTTCCGGGGGTATCGAGTATTACCGCGACAATGTAGAGAGAGGGTCGAGAAGGGCTACGCTTGATACTACCAACAATATTTATTTGATCGATGGCAGAGATACAGTTTCTAACCTGTATTCCACCTTTCTGCCGAGGCTGCATGATATCCGCTCAAACTTTGGAGGCTACCTTCAGTATGTAGTACAAACCCGCCTGGCACGCAAGACCAACTTTACCCTCGGCGCCCGTTATGATCATAACAGCTATTTCGGCAGCGCCTTTAATCCACGCATCGCGGTAGTTAATAAACCTTCCGAAAACCTGACATTTAAGATCCAGTTTGGAACAGCCTTTCGGGCACCCACGAATACTGAGATAACGCAGGCGCCAGCAAGTTTTGATTTAAAAACGGAAAAGATAAAAACGTATGAAGTAAACGGTATCTATTCCGGAATAAGGAATGTACAGCTACAGGTGAATCTTTTTCGGAACGAACTTAGGGATGTTATCGTAATTGGAAATCTTTCAGGACTTAATCCAAATAAAAATCCGGGGGCAGAAAATATAAACGGTATGGAAAGCAGTGTCGATATTATGCTTACAAAAAGCATATCAGCATTTTTCAATTTTACTTACCAGGATGCGCGGGGCAGAAATTTTGTAACCGGATTTTCCGGTGAACTGCCGGGTGTTGCAAAGTATAAGGGAAATGCGCGGATCACTTCCCATGTAGAGGATTTTTTAACCCTAAGCCTGTCGGGCAATTGGGTTGGCCGCAGGCGTGTTCCTCGTACAGATCCCTATGGTCCGGTGGATGGATATTTTCTCACAAATTTTATCGTGAGTACAGGCAATTTATTTAATAAAGGAATAAAAGCAAGCTTGAATATCCACAACCTGTTTAATGTGAAATGGCTTGATCCGGGATTTCGTACAGCCGATGGTTTTCTTTTTTCAACAGTTTTAGAACAGCCGGGAATTAATGGCTTGTTTAAAATTACGGTCAATATTTAAAAAGCACTAGTGATAAAAGCTGGCAACATAAGATATAACCTGTTTAAGAGAATATTCGTAAACATAAAAAGCAGCGCTGTTTTTTTTATGATATGCTTTTTAGAAGTATCTACCGGCACAGCCCAGGTGGCCGAAAAAGAATCTATATTAAAGGCTGCTTTTGTTTACAATTTTACCAAATACATTGAGTGGAATACATCCACCTCTAGTGACTTTACCATCGGCATACTTGGCAATTCATATATTTATGAACCACTCATAGAAATAGCAGCAACAAAGACGGTGAATGATAAAAAAATTATCGTGCGCCGTTTCAACTCTCCGGAAGAGATAACGGTTTGTGATATTCTATTTATTTCTTTTGATAATACGTATTCTGTTTCCTCAATACTCTCAAAAAGAGACAAGGGAACTCTTACGATTAGTGAGTCCCCCGGTTATGCCAAAATGGGAACGGCATTAAATTTTGTTATTGTAGATGATAAACTAAAATTCGAAGCCAATGTAAAATCGATTAACAACGAAGGGCTGAAGGCAAGCTCTCAATTGCTGAAGCTTGCCATTATTGTCGATTAATTTTTTGAAATCTTTTTAATACCTCTAATTGTTTAATCTCCGACATATAACCATAAAGAAGAAGCTTGTGCTGATGCAGGTTTTTACGAGTGTAATTGTATTGGGATTGTGTTTTATTGTTTTTGTGATTACGCATATCAATGACTACAAAGAACGCAAAGCCCAAAGCATGCTGAGCCTTTCCCAGGTGATCGCCACTAATAGTATCTCCGCGATTCAATTTGAGGACGCCGATGCTGCAAAAAGAATTTTGGCTGATCTCAGAGAGGTATCGCCAGATGTATTGAATGCAGCCATATTGGATCAACAGAACACATTGTTTGCAGAGTATAAAAAAGACGGTGCAGATACCTTTATGTTTGACATCCACGCATTAGTGGGCCACCAGGCTACCTATACTTCCGATAATCTTTTTATATGCAATAAAATAACCGATAATAATGATACGCTTGGTACGATATGCATCCGGACAGAATTAGCAGAACTGAAAAATATAAAAAACAAACAGTATGACATTGCTGCCGTAATATTAGTGATTGGAGTCGGGCTGGCTTTCTTAATTGCCCTGCTCGTGCAGCCTTATATATCGAGACGGTTGCTCCACCTTGTGGGCGTAATGCGCCAGGTGGGCAAAAC
>JBDSPQ010000443.1:0-4136 GCA_039930305.1 Ginsengibacter sp.
GCGCTAATGCACAAAAATTTGCGTTATTAGATAAAAGCCTGGCTTCGCCTATCACCTATACTGACCATGTAACCTCTGCAGATAAGTTTAAAAAATTGTTCCCGGTCGAAAAAAAATATTTACCCCAGTTTATAAAAGATTTGAGAGAAATTTCTAAAAACCTTGAGGCGAAAGGGCCTAAAGGCGTAGCGAAGCAATACCAGGTTGGCTGCACAAAGTTTACCGGCCTTACCATTTCATTAGCCAGCGGCGACAGGTTTGATTATGTAATTACTTCTGATTGCGATAACCTCAAAATTTCGATGCACCTCTGCGATGCAAAATACAGTAATGAAAACAATGTTTTCTTCATAAATACTTGGATAAAATATATAGAAGATTCCTTCTCCAAATAATTTGAGCGTTATATTTTTTATGCATTTGATTTTAAACTGTGGGAGTTAAAGCCAGGTAAAACACTAACGACTTTCTCAGACGATTGAAAAAATTTATCGCTAAAAAATAACCTCTTCAAATTAGCATTTTATTGATACGAGTATCTTGTCCTGTTGACTTTTATATCCTTCAACAATGCGGACTTTGGGCTGATGTTTATACTAAATGAACGATACCTGCCCACAGGGGAAAGGCTTATAGCCATTTGCCAGCAGTGCATGTCACGGGAGATAGACACCGAAAGCTGGTTCAATTCTCCCTGCGATATATTATAATAACCATTGATGCCCATTTGCCATTTCGGGGTCAAAGCAAGGGTGCCGCCGAAAGATGTGTTTTGTGTATAATCTGTACGAAAGCCCTGGTTGGGTACAAAGATTTTAGAAAAGCTTAGCGAGTAAGTAAGGTTCACAGACCATGGAATGCTGAAGTCTGCAAACTCTCCGGGGTTGTTAGAGATATATGCCAACTCGTTATTGTATTCATCTTCCGTGTAATTATTGTTTCGCAGGAAATCATTTCTTTCCTGTGCTGTTTGCGATTCTGCATTGGGCTTTTTATCCCCTCCACGAAAATTACTTGACATTGATAAATTGCCGCTTACCAGCCTTCCCAATGAAAAAGCATTACGCTGCCAAAGTAAATTATTCACCCGCTGGCCCGTTGCATTTACCTGGTAGGGATCGAGCACCGCACCTGCTGTAATATTTATTTTATCAAACAAATTACTCCTTGCAGATATAACAAAAGGGCTTAGTTGGAATGAATCAAGGAAAAAATTGTAGCTGGTGTTAACGCTAAATCCATCTATAAGTGTTACTTTTTTCAATGCGTTCTCGCCGGTATCTTTTTTATTGCGCACCTTCATAGAGAGGTTGTTATCAATGCCAAAGGTTAAACCGCCAAACCGGCCGGGCGAATAACCGCTGAAAACATTTCGTTCAAATACAGAGAACTGACCTTTCCTGCCGGTGGTATCCACCTGGGTAAAGTAGAAATTGTTTTTATTAAAATCAGGTTTATAAGAAAATCCAAACGTGGGACGTATTTCATGCCTTATGGCTTGCACTTTGGCATCTTTACTCTTGGCTGTTATCAACCCAAAAATCCTGGTAGAAATACCCAAGCCAAACGACATTTGCCTTGCGGTGTAAAATCCTTTTGTTATAGTCGTATCCAGTTTCTTTTTTGTTGCATCCCAGGTTCTGAAAGTTTTGGTTTGGTACCAGGTTTCATCGTAACTAACGGACGGGGCTACCTGAAATGCGCCAATCTGCGGAAGTGAAAGAGATATAGGCAACGAGTGATGAGCACCGAACTGGAAAGTGTCTGCTATTTGCTTAAAGATTTGCCCCAGCGTATCATAAAACGAGAAAAGGCTTTTTGCGTTTCCATTGTAAGCGATGCCTAAATTCTCGTACCATCTCGGCGTACCCACAAACTCTTTTTTCCTGAAAGGATAAATGGTTTGCACATTAAATCCCACATCAGGGAGGTTCACATTAATGATTTTTAAATTGGTATTCTGGTTATGATTCGCTGTAATAGTTAAGTTGTACGGTTTGTCTTTCCATGTTTTTGAATAAGCGATGGACGAAGTAAGTTGATTTTGAAAATTTTGTACAGGCCTATCGGGTACAAAAGCATTATAGCTGCTGCTTCCTGCATTTACGTTTGCGCTGAAAGTGACACCAGGCCTGGATTTGCTATCTGTAGAATGGCTCCAGGCGATATGATAGCTGCGGTTTCTTGAATAGTCCGGATCACCTTTAAAATTTGATTTAAAATTTTGAACATCAAGAGCTATGCTCCCGGTATATCTGTATTTCTTAGTATAGTGCGGGTTCATATTTAAGGTCCAGCCGCCATACGAATAAATATTTGCCCTGAAAATAACGTCCCAATAATCACTCACTACTTTATAATATCCCAATCCTTCAAGCCCGAGGCCACGTTGCTCATTGGCTGTAAAGTTAGGCGGAAGAAAACCTGAATGCCTTCCCTGGCTTAATGGATAAATACCGAATGGCAGATAAATGGGAATCGGCACACCCTCAAACTCAGGATGCACCGGTCCCGTGATGGCTACTTTATTGTTTATAAATTTTATTTTATTACTTATGAAAGCAAAATGCGGCGTATCAAGATCGCAGGTGGTAAACCTTCCACGCAAAGCATAGAACACACTATTATCTATCTTTTTTATCACATCACCATACACATACATTTCGCCCTGTTGTGTATAGGTACTTTTTGTGAGGCCTTTTCCGGTTTTCATATTAAAACGAATGGAATCGCTTTGCGAAAGAAAATCTGCCTGCTTATAGGTAGGCATTGATATCACCTTCCCCGTGCTATCCCGCTTTATCGAAGCAATAATATCCCCGGTGGCCTGGTCGAAAGAAATTACCGGAGCGCTAAGATCATTGTCGTTATAATTGGTCGTTGCCTTCTTGCCGTAAAGCGTTACTAATTTTCCCGGCACATCAAGCACCATAGAATCTTCTGCTGTATATTCTAAAACCGTGTCAATAGCATTTTTTGACAATTTATACAATAAAGTATCCGTGCTTTGGGTTAATGAAGAGGTATCAGTCAAAGAGGACGAGTCTCTTTTTTTTAAAGACAGCGTGTCAATAGTGGTTACAGTTTTTAATGGTAAAGTATCAATGCCGGTTGACTGCGGTTTTTCTACTCTATTAATTGGCTTTTGGGGAGGAAGCGTATCAGCCTTTGAAGTTAAAAATGTGTGAAAAGGTTTGTAAAAAAAATCTTTATTGCTACTTTGAACCGTCTGTATGAATACTGCTACTGTGAGAGCTAAGGCCAATATAGTTTTTAAGCTAACTTTGTTTATCATGTTCATAGCAGTAGCAGACAAAAGTAGATAGATTTCAATTAAGGTTTTGTGAAGATTAATATAATGAATTTAGTATCCAATAAATAGTTTAGCAGATGTTCCATTTGAGTAAAGTATTTCCATTTTTTTCCAATCGCTTTTCATGTCTTCTAGTTTTTAGTATCGTGATGCTATGCAGCATGGTGACAAATGCGCAGGGTAAAAAAATAAAAACAATAATAGTAGATCCTGGCCATGGCGGCTCAGATGCGGGCGCACATGGTGAATATGAAGGTACTCTTGGTTCGTTCGAAAAAAATATTACCCTCGCCATTTCCCTTAAGCTGGTTGATGAACTGAAAAAGCAATTGCCAGGTGTAAATGTCATTCCCACCCGCACCACAGATGTATTCAACTCAGTAAAAGAAAAAGCAAAATTTGCGAACGATAATCGCGGAGATCTATTTGTGTGCATTCATGCCGATGCAGTTAATTTAAAAACGGGGTCCCGCATTATAGGATACAGGCAGGAAAAATACAATACGGTGAAATATGTGGGAAAAGGGAAAAAAAGAAAAAAAATTGTGACGCCCCACACACGCGAAGTGCCTATCCGGCAGTATTTCAAAATACCTACTACACGAAAAGGAACGAGTACGCTTATTCTTGCTGCGCATAAAACAGGCGCTAAAATAAAGGCACTGGAAGAAAGCGATCTGCAGTTTGAAACAAGTGATAACGATAGCACGGTTGATATAAATTATGATAGCCCCGAATGGAAGGCCAGTGCACTGTTATACACACAAAATTATTTTAAGAGAAGCTACCAATTAGCGACCAATGTACAGGAAGAAGTGGAAGC
>JBDSPQ010000444.1:0-4978 GCA_039930305.1 Ginsengibacter sp.
AAAGAAACTCAGACTAAGCAGTTTGAAAAAAGAGAAGTAAATTTTCAACAATTTTCTGGCTCCGCATCCTGTAGAAAATGCCACCAGGATATCTACGAAAAACATCTACTGACAGGGCATCACCTGACCTCTATTCCAGCCGCCGAAAAATATATTAAAGGAAGTTTTGAAAAAGGTGAAAACATATTTTCCTTTCATCCGGGGCTATACGTAAGCATGGAAAGGCGGGACAGTGGATTATACCAGGCAGCTTTTTCCCAGGGGGTGGAAAAAGTTGCAAGAAGGTTTGACATCATTATGGGATCAGGAACCAAGGGGCAAACATTTTTAGCCTGGCAAGGAAATAATCTTTTCCAATTACCGATAACCTATTTCACCCAGGCAGACGCATGGTGCAATAGCCCGGGCTTTCCGGATAAAGTAATTTTTAACAGGCCGGCTACAGTAAGATGCCTTGAGTGTCATGCTACCTATGCTAATAAAATATCTTCTATCGATGAAGAGCCTGACGCCTTTGATCATAAACAAATTATTTATGGTGTTGAATGCGAAAAATGCCATGGAGAGGGCGATAAGCATGTACTCTATGAAACCGAACATCCCGGGGAAACACCAGGAAAATATATCATAAACCCTGGAAAGCTTTCAAGACAGCAATCACTGGATCTGTGTGCTTTGTGCCATGGAGGGCGGCTCAGTAAAACACAACCATCTTTTGAATTTACTGTGGGAAAAAATCTGGCAGATTATTTTGTGAAGGACACTTCAGGTGGCCCTGCCAATATTATTGATGTTCATGGCAATCAGTATGGGCTGCTACAGCAAAGTAAATGTTTCAAAAACACCTCGAGTCTCACTTGCGTAACATGTCACAATACGCATGAAAACGAGAGAGGCAAGCTTGCATTATTTTCCGCAAGATGCATGACATGTCACAAACCAGAGGATCACAATTTTTGCAAGAATACAAAAGTGTCAAAAAAGCTATTAAAAAGTAATTGTATTGACTGTCACATGCCAAAGGAGCCGTCCATGTCAGTCGCGGTAATACTCGAGGGCAAGCAATTGCCAACCCCTGCGCTGTTAAGAACGCACTTTATTAAAGTGTATTCCGAAATAAAAAAGGCCGCCTTACCGGCGACCTCTATTAATTAATTCAATGTAGAAAAAATTATTATAGCTTTTTGGTATACAAGTTATTTACTTCTGCCGCTGACAAAGGCGTGTTATAAATCCTAAACTGATCTAAGGCACCATTAAAAGACTTCGCCCAACTTTCAGGTCCGTGAGTAGTCAAACTTGGGTTTGTTTGAAATGCATAGCTTCCTAAAACCATCCCGGAAACATTAGCGAATTTTAGTGGTCCATAATTTCCGCCATCCAGCACTTTATGGTTAATTGCGGTAGGTTGACCATTTGCATACATTGTTAACTGGGATGTGGCCGCATCATATGTAACAGCAATGTGTGTCCATTTATTCAAAGCGTCCGGGATTTTAATTTCGTTCCATTGTTCCCCTTTGCCATCAGGCGCTCCTGAATTGAACATGTGAAGTTTTAAAAAGGCTTCATCACCATTGTCATCGTTTTCCAGGAACATTTCGAAGTTCCCCCAAAATTCAGCATTATTTGCAATTGCAAATACGCCCTGCGCTCCATCTTTAACCGGCCCTACACCCTTCATCCAGAAGGCCACACTTAAACTACCTGGTTGTTTGAGGCCATCGTTTAAGTTTGATATTAAAAGATATCCCCCGCTTCCTATCTGGGCGGCCTGACCGTCGGTAACGCCTGGTGTGAAGGTTACACCTTTTGCAGTTGTTTCTAGTTTATATGCTCCGGTATCCCGTGTGTTAACATCAAACGGCCAATAACTCTTTTCATCAAAGAAAGTTAACGGTGGTGGTGGCGGATCGAGTATTAATTCTTTTAATACTGGCCTTTCTAATTTTTGACAAGAATTGAAACCCAAACCAATTGTAAGGAGCAGGATTACACTTTTAAATATATTTTGTTTAAAATTCATAGTCTGACATTTAATTGTTATAACATTCGGTGATTAAGATCTACAGTTTAGAATCTACCACTCGGGGTTTTGTTTCAACACGCCCCCTGAAAGGGTAATTACCGGATCTGGTATGGGATAATATCTACACCTATTAACATATCCAAGCGGTCCCAATACTGTAAGTGCGTCGTCCCAGCGTACGAGATCATAAAAACGTTTAGCCTCCATTGCGAGTTCCCAATGCCTCTCATTTTTGATAGCCGTTCGCATTTGCGACTGGTCAACAAAGAGAATTTTTGGAAGAACCCCATTATCACTACCACGGGCACGCGACCGAATCATCTCCATCATTGATTCAGCTGTGGCTCCATCACCCAATTCGTTACTCGCCTCAGCCAACATTAAGATAACTTCTGCGTAACGGAAAATTCGATGATTGATCCAGGGAGCTCCGCCGCTGCTACGTATGAACCCGGTGGCTGCCCTCATAGCAGGATCATTTCCGGTATATAATTTCTTATTCCAATACTTCTGTGCAAGCCCGCCGGAACCATCATCATTAGTATAGGCAGGCACGGTTGCACCAAAACCTCCTGCAGCTGCACCTCCATCGTACTGGCCTGAATAAAGAATGGTCCGCACTTTTCGGGGATCACTATCGTCCCAGGCATCAACAAGCTTTTGAGTTGGCGTATTCCATCCCCAGCCAAGGTTCCAGTCAATCGGAGCTCCATTTTGGCGTACCTGCTGTGATGTGCCAAAATTTGAGCCATTGTCTACAGAACTGTTATTGACTGCGCCCGGTCCAACGTTCGCATTCATTTCAAATATGGATTCAGCAGAATTTTTCCCTGATCCATTTAAACCATCCCGCCAGTTGTCGGAAAAGTTCGACAATAAAGAATATTGCCCTGACGCGATTACTTCGTTCGTGAGCGCTACAACTTTCCCCCAATCTTTGCGGAAAAGATATGTTTCAGCCCACAACGTATTAGCCGCGCCTTTTGTAACTCTTCCCACATAGTTATCATTCCCATATTCCGAAGCGTTTAATGGCAGGTATTGAGAAGCCACCTGTAAATTTGAATCTACGAAGGCGTACAGTACATCTAAGCTTGATTTGTCGCGAATCCCGTCAGTTGGATTCACAATATGATAATTAATCAGTGGCACCTCGCCATAGGCTTTCATCAACTCCCAGTAAGAATAGGCCCGGAAAAAACAAGCTTCTCCTATATTCCTAAGTGAAGCCGGATCTGAGGCAGCAGTAGAATCTGCGATATACAAAGCGTCATTTGCAGAATTTATCATTGCATAATGATCATTCCAATATGTATTGGTAGCCCAATCATCTTTTGTGTATACATATGTATCAAACTCCGCCACAATTTCTTTTCCGTCGTTGATATCACTGCCTTTTTTGGCATCATCGTCACGAATACTATTCATATCTAACCACGGTAAAAGAGAAAAGCCTCCATACGTTCTGAGGATGTTATACATCCCTAATATTTGTCCTTCTAAGGCTCCCTGGTTAAGGTCGTCCAGGGTAGCCGTCAGTGGCTTTCTATCAAGAAATTTCTTACAACCGAAGGTGGTTAAAGCGACGGGAATCACGATAACGATAAGCCAAAATAAAACTTTATTTTTTTTCATAACACTAAATTGATTTTTTTTAGAAAGTGATGTTCAATCCTACAGTGCTTACTACAGGAATAGCGCCCCCGGCATTATCATATCCAAAAGCGGTGGCATCGCCGCCAAATTCTGCAGTATATCCCAGATTGTTCTTCCACGTTTTCAAGTTTTGAACATTTACATAAACCCTGGCATTCTTCCCCCCGATTTTTGAAATTAACGAGTTGGTTAAATTGTACGCGAGTTGTAAATTTCGAATTCTAAAATAGCTTCCATCCTCTATATTGTAACTGGACCCGTTATAGTTGAAGCGATCTCCCTGGCCTAATATCGGCACCCAGTTTGAAGTGCCGGGACCATTCCACCTGTCAAGCTTTTCTGCCGAATAGTTTACACGCTGAAAAGGCGATTCCAATGAACCCCAAGTACGGAAAACCTCATTTCCATACACCCCAACAACATCTACTGTTAAAGACAATCCTTTGTATCCTATTGCGATAGAACCGCCGTAAGTGAAATCCGGTGTCGGATTACCAATTACTGTCCTGTCGTCTGATGTGATCTTTCCATCCCCATTGACATCTTTGAATTTGAAATCGCCTGGCCTGTATGAACCAATAGAAGAAGCATCGAGTGCTTTGGAAATATCTTCGTTGCTTTGATAGATGCCATCGACTACATATCCATAGAATGAGCCAATTGGAAAGCCAGGCATGGTGCGACTTTCAGCACTACCGTTGTTTTGGAACCGGCGCGATAGAATTCCGGTAGGCAGGTCGGCGCTTAAGCTCAACACCTTATTTTGAAGAAACGAAATATTTCCACCAATGTTCAAAGTGAAATCACTTGAAATATCCTGGTTCCACGAGGCTGTGAATTCTTCACCCCGGTTTCTTATACTTCCACCATTAATTAATTCATCTTCCAATCCTATCTCGGAACGGCTAACATAGGTTAAAAGATTTTTTGTTGTCTTACTATAGTAGTTGGCTTCGAAATGTAACCTGCTTTGAAAAGCATTTAACTCTATCCCCACTTCCTGTGCTTCCACGGTTTCCCATTTTAAATTCGGATTAGGCAGGTAGGAGCGACGGGCGGCAGAATATACCGTGGTGCCGAAAACCGCATTGGTCCCTGTAATAAGATTGGGATAGAACGGGTAGTTAATGGGTGTGCCATCCAACTGAGAAGCACTTTGATTTCCCAAAACGCCGATCGAACCTTTTAACTTCAAAAAGTCGATAGTTTGCTGACTTTGCATGAAATCTTCCCGGGAAATTTCCCAAGCTGCGCCTAATGCCCAAAACTGCTGATTCCTGTTTTGGGGTGGAA
>JBDSPQ010000445.1:0-2720 GCA_039930305.1 Ginsengibacter sp.
ACTGGCGGTATTGAACAAAACAAGGGAGAAAACGGAAATAAAAATTGATTTCATATTATCAAGTCGGTTTAGTGAAGAATTTAGTTGCAGTGGTAACTAAGTACGCAAATTTCCTGCTAAAGTTTGACTTTCTTAATTTATGCCGGAGTTAAAAAAGCATACTTGGACAGAAACAATACCAGGCAGATCTGTTATGGCTTCGCCTGTCAGTGCGATTATTTTGGTGTTTGAATTAGTTTTTATTAAAAAAAAGAAGTGCTTTTAAATGATGTGCTGATGCCTGTAGAAAGTTTTAGGATTTTTTGGGATGTGCCTTATCGGTTCAATCCTTAGCCTTTAAAAACCTAAAAACATTGCACAGTTATATAAAAGTTTAAATATCTTTAAATCACTAACGATTCTTATAAACCAAACAATAACTTGTATATGAAAGAAAAATTACAAATGGGGTCTCCCCCCATTTTAGCCAAACTACTGTTCCCCTTTTTCCTGATCGTATTCTTTTCCGCAAGCGCTTTGGCGCAGACCGTAACAGGTACGGTAACGGATGATAATAAGCAGCCTATTCCCGGTGTTACTGTCAGCGTTAAAAATGCAAATCGTGCCACAGTCTCTGACAATACTGGAAAATTTGAAATTAATGCTTCTAAAAATGATATCCTCGTATTCAGCTACGTAGGAACACCAAAACAGGAGCAACAAGTAGGAGAGCGGAATGTTATAGATATTAGCATTGCAGGTTCAGCACAAAATCTTAGCGAGGTAGTAGTAACTGCCCTCGGTATTACCAAGCAGGCAAGAGGTTTAGGCTATTCAGCTACAAAAGTGGATCCGGATGAAATCTCTGTAAACCGCACGCCCAACGTGATGAATGCGTTACAAGGTAAAGTTGCAGGCGTGAATATTTCGAGCCTTGGCACCGGCCCCGCGGGTACTTCAAAAATCCGCATTCGTGGCCAATCAAGCATCAATGGCCAAAATAATCCACTGATTGTAATTAACGGTGTACCGGTGGACAATACAAATTTCAATGATAATACAATCGGCGTTTCAGGCGGTGGTGTTTATGCTGATGGTGGCGATGGCTTATCAAGCATCAACCCGGATGATGTAGAAAGCATGACAATTTTGAAGGGCGCTCCTGCTTCTGCACTGTATGGCTCAAGAGCCAAAGATGGCGTTATCATGATCACCACAAAAACAAAAGGAAAAAGTAAAGGTATCGGAGTTAGCTATAATGGAAACTTCACAGACGAAACGCCATTGGATTTTACCGATTATCAAAAAGTATATGGCCAGGGAGAAAATGGGGTACGCCCTACGTCTCCTAACCCCACTTCGGGTGAATGGTCTTTTGGTGAAAAGTTTGCCCCGGGTTTAACACATACTCTATATAATACTACTGATATCCCTTATGTAGCTCAAGGCAGCCGCATTGACGAATTCTACAGGCATGGACAAAACTTTTCGAACACTGTAACACTGGAAACCAGCGGTGAAAAAGGGGGAATACACTTATCCTTAAATAATACCGACAACAGAGGAATTATGCCAAATAATAGTTTCGATCGAAAAGGTATTAATCTTGGTTACAGTTATAATTTATCAGATAAATTTAGTTTCTCCGGCAACGTAAATTATACCCGGGAAATCAATAAAAATCCACCCAATATTGCCAACCAGGATAATTCAATTCCGACTGCGCTGATGGCATTGTCTAATTCTATGCCACTAAGCGTGCTGGAGGCAAACAAATATAATCCGGGTACTGAAGACGAATATGTTTATTCAAGATTTCGAAACAGAACTAATCCATATTGGGTACTCGCCGAGCAATTCCATAATATCCGGCGGGACAGACTTTTTGGAAATGTTGCCCTAAAATATAATTTACTTCCGTGGCTTTTTGTACAGGGCCGTTTCGGGCAGGATTACTGGTCGAGGGATGAAGATGTAAATAATTTCCCTACGGGGCAAGCTTCAAGAGCACCGGCTCAGCCAGGCTTTGTAAATGGCACATATACTCAGGAATCACGCCGGTTCACAGAATCCAACCTTGATTTTTTAATCAGCGCTAATAAAGAAGTTGGAGATTTTGATCTGACACTGACAGGCGGCGGCAATCAGCTACGCAGACGCTCAGACATAAATAATGTGCAGGTGAACGACTTTGTGATCAGGGGACTTTACACTGTTCAGAATGGAAGGGCGAAAAATCCTGTTTATAATTTGATTGAGCAGGGCGTAAATTCTTTGTATAGTTCGGGTGAGATATCATGGAAGCGTACTTTATATTTGAATGGTACGGTGAGAAATGATTGGTTTTCTACACTGTCAGCAGCAAACAGGAGCATCTTGTATCCTTCAGTTTCGGGTGCATATGTTTTTTCTGAAAATCTTAAAAATGTATCATGGCTGGATTTTGGAAAGATCCGGCTCGGATATGCTGAAGTAGGTAGTGACGGGGATGTATCTCCTTATTCCGATCAACTTTTCTATTCTATTAATTCTAACCTTATTAATAATCCTAATGGAACTCCAGTAGCTGTAGGCGGAAGCGGAGGCACTGTACCAAATGCTAACCTGAAGCCGAGCCGGGTGGCTGAAACTGAATTGGGTCTGGAACTCAAAATGTTTAAGAGCAGGGTAAACCTTGACATTGCCGCTTATCGGAAAATAACCTCGGACCAAATTGTACCCGTGCAAATATCAAATGCATC
>JBDSPQ010000446.1:0-3155 GCA_039930305.1 Ginsengibacter sp.
GGTTGCTGTGAGTATGTATATCCCACATTGGCCGACCATTATTTATTTACCATACGCCTTTCCTGTGTTGATGTGTAACTTTATTCCTGACACTCAACATTTCCTTTCGAACTTTCAAATTAATAGCCTGGTTTTCTTTTTTTTAATTTGCCTGTTAAGCTATTTTGACTTTGTGAAATTGTATAAGGGTTAGAGTTGGAATGGCATTACACTAATAAAACTTTATTTCATAAATTTTACAGTAGTTACAAAATAGTTTTCAAAACATTATCCCCGTACGAATTTTTTCGCCGGAATTACTGTCCGTAAAAGGTGTTGACACAAACCTCGAAATGTTCAAACTACGTGACACACCTAGCCATAGTTTTCAATCGCCGTTTCAAACTTTCCAGGAATTATTCTAATGTAGAAAAACATGTGCTATTCCTTTTTCCCCGGCTGAATAATAAAGGCAATATCCTGCCCGATATAATTACCATGCGAATCCATTTGCAGTCTGGGAATAGTAAATGAGATCGTACCATTTGAGCTTGTAACCTGTGTGGTGTCAAGAAATCTTCCGCGCCAGGTATGGAAAAGTTTTACTGTAAAATCTCCTGCCTTCATACCATCAATCTGAACCGTCTTGCCGGCTACATCTGTCGCAGGATTGGCTACCCATCCAAAAATCACCTGGTCGCTTTTTATGGCATAACCATCTCCGTTAGATACATTAATATCTGCCTTTGAAATATTGGTGAGTTTGGCGAAGGGAATTTGTTCCGTAAAATCACGAATGCCTGTAAGCTGTGAAGTAACCATATTATCATTCAGCCTGCCGGAGAAAGCCCACCAGAAAGGTGTTGAGGCAGAGCCTGCGCCAAGGCATGCCCACAAAGCATTATGGTACAAAGCAAGGTATCCCGGCATACCCGGTTCATAAAAAGTATGATCCCAGCCTGATTCACCAATTATAGCAGGTTTGTTATAGCTGTTCCAGAGTTTGCTTATTTCTCCGGCATAGGTTTTATAGCTCTGTGCCAGCGGCTGGTCCACCACCGAGTCCATCGAGCCCGTTCGATTCATGGGAAAGCCCTGCGCTTCGTATATCTCTCTTGCTGCCATGTCGAAGGTTTTATAACCGCCATCCCAATATTCTTTTATACCACCACTACGCGTACCCGTAGTAAGATGCTGGTAAGGGTCGTTCTTCTTAAAATAGTCATGAACCTTCGTGGCCCATGTGAGCGCCATAGCACTGTCGCCGGACACCCAACCATCAGTTCCATTTACTTCATCTACGATGAACCAGGTGAGCAGCGCACGGCTGTGGGCATATCTTGCGATAAAATATCGGTATAATTTTTCCTGGTATTCCCATGCTTCTTTACTCCTGTAAAAATCTTTAGCTGCGGTGATCTGCTGGTAGGGATTGGAGTACCAGCGGATGTTGCCACCGCCCCAAACGGTTTCCGATAAGTAAGCATGGAACCATAAGTTCAGGCTGAGTTTCATATCTCTGTCTTCGCACATTTTGAGAAGCTCATCCAGCCTTCCGCTTATGTTCTGATCGTACCGGCCAACCCCACTGGCAATGGTTTCCAGCGGGGTGATGAAAGTGCCTATAAAATTTACGCCCAGTTTTTTAAGGTTGTCGAGTTCCTGCGCTTCTACTCTTCCACTGCCGAAGCCTGCATACGAGTCGTTGTACCAGAAGCCTACACCATAAAAACCGGCCCCATCCGCATGCTCCAGGTAGCGATGATTAGCAGCTACGTGCAGCGGACCGTGATAGACTGATTTAGTTACCGTAAAATACCTGGGATCCACATGTGTACTTCCGTTTTTATCTTTTACATGAATAGTATATTGCCAGCGTCCTTCTTCATTAGGAGCGAAGCGCACTTTCCACACAGTGCCAAAAGAATAATCGTAGAATCCATTGATGCTCCATTTTTTACCCGATGGTGAAATAAATGTGGTATTAATATCAATTTCTGCAGGATCGAAAGGATTGGTGAATTCCGCTTTCATATTAAAGCCCACCTCAAATTTTTCAAACATACCTACTGAATCTACACTATGAAGAAACAGAATTTCCGGCTTTGCAGCATGCAGATTAAAGGATAAGGAAATAAGCGCAAAGGCTAAAATGAGTTTTACTTTATTCATATCATAAACTGGTTAAATGTTAATCGTAAGAACCATGAAGTTAAGCACCATCATAATACGAACTGCATTTGCCTTAGTACAAGTTTTGTGATAGAAAGTAGATTTTATAAAACTATCCATACATAGCGGCGGATGAATTTATTTTTGAAATAATTGCAGATGATGAATGCGAGGCGTCCAAAGACGAAATAATGCAGGGCTACACGAAGAAAGCAGAAACGCTGGCTTGTGGCGCCGGGTGTAATTGCTGATGGAACGGTACCATTCTCTCAAAATCACCTGTCGTTTTGCACGAAAGTTGAATGGAGCATTAATATTTTCCAGGAATCTCCATCTTTATTGAGGATAGCGCTTTCAAGCCAGTGAATTTTCATTTCCTTTCCACTTTGCTGAAATATTGCCTGGTTATTATAATAAGTCCATGCCATGTTCCTATGAATTTTAGTACCAAGGAAATCAAGTTTAGTGATTCTTTTAAGATCCCTTGCCCCTGCTTTTGTTTTCACAAATTTAACGGCCAGTGTATCTATGTTCCATACACTGCCATCCTCCAGCAACTTAAAATCACTGGTGCAATTGGATTTTACTTTAGAGATATTCAATTCCGAAAAGCCTTCAAAATATTCGGTGATAACCTGGTGTATCTTATCCTCTTCACTCAGGTTTTTGGGCTGAGCTCCAGCGAAGGAAAAATAAAAACAAAAGAGTGCGGGTAAAAATTTATACTTCATTGGCTAATTTGACATTCAATTTCAGTAGTTGATAAATGTCCTCAAAAATATTCATTTTAGTATGTACAGGAGGGGCATTTAACTTTTCATAAATTAACTTTTACTGAAAGGGACATCTTTTAGGAACAGAATTAACAATTTTAGCTACCAGCAGTCGTATGTTTTATGATTACTCAATGTCATAAATCAACCCCTCGTGGGGTTTCAGGGCTTTATGGTTACGTGGAATATTTTCCGTTGTTACCAAAGGAATTTTTTTAGTACTATCAATTT
>JBDSPQ010000447.1:0-9020 GCA_039930305.1 Ginsengibacter sp.
ATTATTTGAGAATGGAATCATATGCTGAATCTTTAACGTCTTATAAAAGGTTAGCAACTTTGGAGGTGAAAGTAGGAGAATTGCTTCTCGGGAACGGCCATCCTATACGAATCCAGACCATGACGACTACAGATACAATGGATACTGAAGGTACAGTAGCGCAAAGCATTCGTTGTATAGTGGCAGGCGCAGAACTTGTAAGAATTACCGCTCCATCAAAACGGGAAGCCGAAAACCTTCTTAACATTAAAAATGAATTACGTAAAAAAGGCTATACTACACCGTTAGTAGCCGATATTCACTTTACACCGAACGCTGCGGAAATTGCAGCTCGAATTGTAGAAAAGGTCCGGGTGAATCCCGGCAACTACGTTGATAAAAAAAAGTTTGAGCAAATTGATTACACTAATGCAGAGTACAACGAAGAAATTGAAAGAATCAGAACGCGTTTTACCCCGCTAATAAAAATTTGTAAAGAATACGGCACGGCGATGAGGATAGGAACCAATCATGGTTCGCTAAGTGATCGCATCATGAGCCGGTATGGCGACACTGCAATTGGTATGGTGGAAAGTGCTATGGAATTTTTAAGAATTGCCAGGGATGAATCATATCATAATATCGTGCTTAGCATGAAAAGCAGCAACCCGTTGGTGATGGTACAGGCTTACCGCTTACTTATTAGTCACATGTCAAGTGAGTTCCAGGCTTGCTATCCGTTGCATCTTGGTGTTACAGAAGCTGGTGATGGAGAGGATGGAAGAATTAAATCCGCAATCGGTATTGGAACGCTGCTGGAAGACGGCATTGGAGATACCATACGGGTATCCCTAACCGAAGATCCTGAATTTGAGATACCGGTATGCAAAAAGCTGGTCTCAAGGTATCAAAACGGCAAAGTGTTGAATCACGATATACCTTCGATACACATTTTACCTTACAGCCCTTTTGAACACAAACGAAGAGACACCTTTGGTATCAGTAACGTAGGGGGACATCAGGTTCCGGTAGTGGTAGCGGACTTAAGTAAGAATGTAGAAATAAAGCCTGATACTCTTGAGTCCGTCGGATACCATTATGATGAACTTACAGACAAATGGTTTATAGGAGATGCGGCAGCCGATTATATTTTTTGCAAATCAGCTTTATCCTTCGAGTTGCCCGGCACCTTAAAGGTTTTGCTGCGAGGCCATCAATGGGCTATGCTGAAGGAAAATGAAAAATACATTCCAATTTTTGAAGCCGGTGAATACATGGATGCAAATGTTATAAAATCCTCCTTCATGAATTTTGTAATGATGGATTGTTTTAGTGAAAACTTCACTCAGCCAGCTGCAGAAGAACTATTTGTTCGTTTAAAACAGGACAACACTGCTATAATCTGCCTCAGTTCTAAAAATAATAATAGCGTCCAAAGTATTAGGCGAATGTTTATAAACTTAATAGAACATGATATTAAAAATCCGGTTGTAATTATTTGCGATAGTTCCTATGCCTCGTCAAGTGAAAGCCTCATTCATTATTCTGTAGAAACCGGGGCTTTGCTACTCGATGGACTCGGCGATGGAGTCTGCCTTGGTCATTCAGGTGATGCTTCTGTTTTTCCAGAAACAAAATTATTGAATAGCATTGCCTTTGGCATTTTGCAGGCCACACGCACGAGGATATCAAAAACTGAATACATCAGTTGCCCGAGTTGCGGGCGTACTTTATTTGACCTGCAGGAAACAACTGCCAAAATTCGGGCAGTTACCAATCACTTGAAGGGAGTAAAAATCGCGATCATGGGATGCATTGTAAATGGACCCGGGGAAATGGCGGACGCAGACTTTGGGTATGTAGGAAGCGGACCGGGGAAGATTACGCTTTACCGGGGAAAAGAAGTAATTAAAAGAAATGTGCCAAGTGAAGTCGCCGTAGATGAGCTGGTGAATTTATTAAAGGAAAATGACGCCTGGGTGGAAGTGTAATACTGATTCACAATTCACGCATCCTCCTATGATTTTTCAGGGAGGATTTTTATAATATCGAATGTCAATTGCGAACTATCCTATATAAATAAAATATGAAAACAGATTTCTTAGTAATCGGTTCGGGTATTGCGGGTCTTACCTATGCATTAAAAGTGGCACAGGATTGCCCCAACCAAACAATTACTGTTCTTACAAAAACCGTAAGTGATGAAACGAATACGAAATACGCCCAAGGCGGCGTAGCCGGGGTTACAGACTTTCAGAATGATAGTTTCGAAAAACATATTGAAGATACATTGATTGCCGGAGATGGCTTATGTGATCCGGCTATAGTGGAAATAGTAGTAAAAGAAGGGGTAGAAAGAATCAATGAAATTATTAGCTGGGGAGCACATTTCGATAAAGAGAATACGGGTGAATATGCATTAGGAAAAGAAGGCGGTCACAGTGAATCAAGGATACTCCACCATAAAGACATTACAGGAAAAGAAATAGAGAATACCCTCCTGGACGCCATCGCAAAAAAGCCCAACATCAACCTGATTAGTCACTGCTTTGTTATTGATATCATTACCCAACACCACCTGGGGTATCTGGTAACAAAATCTACCCCGGACATTACTTGTTACGGTGTTTATGTGCTGAATATGGTGTCAAATAAAATAGAAAAAATTCTTTCCAAAATCACTTTGTTAGCTTCCGGAGGCAATGGCCAGGTATACCGCACTACTACCAACCCGTCGATTGCAACAGGCGATGGCGTGGCGATGATTTACAGGGCAAAAGGCAGAATTGAAAATATGGAGTTCATCCAATTTCATCCGACCGCTTTGTATGAGGCGGGTGTAAGTGGCCAGGCATTTCTTATCACTGAAGCCGTACGCGGAGACGGAGGCATCCTTCGAAATCATAACGGTGAGGCCTTTATGGAAAGATATGATGAGCGAAAAGATCTTGCTCCAAGAGATATTGTAGCACGGGCGATAGATAACGAAATGAAAATAAATGGTACAGAACATGTTTTTCTCGACTGCACCAAGATGGATATGGATAAGTTTTTCCATCATTTTCCCAATATCACCGAAAAATGCCGGTCTGTAGGTATTGACGTAGCAAAGCAATCCATCCCGGTTGCGCCTGCGGCGCATTATAGTTGTGGAGGAGTAAAAACGGATGAATGGGGGCGTTCGTCTATAAGAAATCTTTACGCATGCGGAGAGTGCGCAAGCACAGGACTTCACGGAGCTAACAGGCTTGCCAGCAATTCACTGCTTGAAGCGATGGTGTTTGCACACCGCTGTTATCTTGATGGTATTGAGAAAATAAATTCCACTTCATTGCATGATGCCATTCCTGACTGGAATGCAAAAGGAACTACTGCGCCAAAAGAAATGATTCTCATTACTCAAAGTGTAAAAGAAATACAATTGCTGATGACAGATTATGTAGGAATTGTGCGAACCAATGTAAGGCTGGAAAGAGCCATGAAGCGGCTCGATTTGCTGCACGAAGAAGCGGAGCAACTTTACCAGACAACTTCTGTTTCTCCTCAACTTTGCGAATTAAGAAACCTGATCACAGTAGGGTATCTAATTGTAAAAGGAGCACAATTACGCTACGAAAGCCGCGGTTTGCATTACAATACCGACTACCCTTTCAAAAATGAAATTGTTCAGAATATTGTTCTGTAATAAAGTATTTAATTTAATACGCTCGTTTCCTTCTCGATGATTATGCCTGGCTGGCCTTTTATGTCTTCAAAAGTTCCGTTCACATTCCGAATATTATGATAACCTTCCTTCTTTAAAATCGAACAGGCAATTACACTTCTATACCCAATGGAACAATGCACGTAGATGTTTTGCGTTTCTTCCAATTGCGCTATCATCGCCAGGTCGGTCATTTCCGCGAGACTCATGTTCATAGAGCCGCTCACGTGGCTTTCACCAAATTCTGCGGACGTTCTTACATCAATTACTAAAAGTTGGGGATCAAAGGGTATATCCATGGCAAGTTCGTCGGGATCAACATCTATAATCATGTCGATCGCGTTACCAGACTTTTTCCAGGTATCAAAGCCACCCGTCAGGTAACCTTCAACGTTATCAAAGCCTACCCCGGCAAGTCGCGTAACGGTTTCTTCTTCTTTTCCCTTTTCCACAAGTAATATCATTCGCTGGTGAAAAGGAAGCAAGCTTCCCGCCCATTGGGCAAAACGTCCTTCAAGGCCGATAAATAGCGCTCCGGGAATAAACCCTTGTTTAAAATCTGCCCCCTTTCTTGTATCAAGAATAATGATGTTTTCAGCAATTTTTCTTTGAAAGTCGTCAAGTGATAAGCCCGTAAGCGCTTTTGCCTTTACACTATCGAGGCTTTGATAACCATCCCTGTTTATCCGGGCAATGACCGGAAAATACACCGGCACCTGCGGTAAAGTTGATAAAATAGTTTTTATAAATTCTTCCCGTGATACAATACTGAATAAAGGATTTTCTTTTTTTTGCTCGTCAAGAGTTGACGATTTTTTCATACTCATATCCTTACCATACGTACTGCCCTGGCCGTGTCCGGGATAGATGATTGGATTGCCCGACAAATTGGAAAGCTTCGCTATGCTGTCAAATAAATTTGACGAAAGACTCTCAGGTGTATCAATACCTGAAATCAATTCCGGCCGGCCGGCATTACCTATAAGCAATGTATCTCCTGTAAAAAGATAAACGGGCTTTTTATGTTCGTCGGTCAAAAGATAGCAGGTAGACTCCAAGGTATGTCCCGGTGTATGAACAGCAGTAATAGAAACATTGCCGATCATAAAGGTTTCATTATCGCTTGCGGAATAAAAAGGAAACCATGCGCCAGCGCCGGGACCGTAAATAATCCTGGCACCAGTCAGCCTCTCCAAATCAAAATGTCCACTTACAAAATCCGAATGGATGTGCGTTTCGAAGATAAATTTTATGGTTGCGGAATGTTTTTTGGCAAGTGCTATATAGTCGCCGACCTCCCTAAAAGGGTCGATAATAGCGGCTTCCCCGCTGTCTTCGATGAAATATGAAAATTCTCCAAGACTAGTAATATTCAACTGTTCGATGTGCATGGTTTCTCAATTTGAAGGCAAAAAAATGATAGAGACTAAGAATAGATCGAATGAATTTCTCCTCCGGTAGTTTTTGAAGTCGTGCTTTTACTGTGATGCTTTGACAGAGGATTAGTATTTAAAAAAAATTTCAATAAAATACTAAAGGAATGACAGACCGGTTATCCAAGAAGGCTATTAACAAAATCATTTATTGACGCAATACGGGCGGTATTTATAGAGTAATAAATAAATTTTCCATCCCGCTCTGTACCTACAACGCCCGCTTTGCGCAATATCGCAAGGTGCTGTGATGCAACTGATTGTTCCAGTCGCAGTTTAACGTACAATTGTGTGACAGTTAGTCTTTGATTTTCAAATATTATTTTAATAATCTGCTGCCTAAGTTTATGATTAAGCGACCTCAAAACAATAGCAGCTTTTTTAATATTGTGATAATCAATACTAAGTGGATTCGAATTTTCGGTGCCCTGCCCTTCTGGAATATTTTGACGGATAGGCTCGGAAAAAGTCATAATTATAAATTTAAAATATATTCTAAGTTATTGGAATTTCCAAAGATACATATCAAAACATAAATTTTATGTACATATACTAAAATTTAATGAGGTTTTCACAAATATTAAATAGGTTTCTTCATCGGAGAATAAAACTCTTTTAAGTATAATGGCTGAGCGGCAGAAACCTCTGTAAAAATTTTATTTTTAAATTTATTCCAGGACAATTCAGAAAGCGATCGGGAAGAGATATCCTGGTCAATAAAATGTGCTTCGGGAAGGCCCGTTACTGATTGAAATTTCCTCGCACCACTACCACAAAACATTACTTTGAAGGCCTTAGTAAAATTTTCGAAAGAGTTCTCTGAAAGTATCATTGCCACGGGCGGCAAAAGCTCTTCCATTTTATCATTGTACATGGCTGTGTACACTTCCATTCTTCTTGCATCGATCATGGGACAATACAATATGTCTTTTCCTCCATACTTATCCCGTAAGGTGCTTGCCATTACTTCCAAACAATTATAGGTTATTAGTGGAATTTTAAGAGCATAACATAAACCTTTGGCCGCTGAAAGGCCTACCCTCATTCCAGTATAAGAACCAGGACCGGAAGTGATACCAATTGCATCGAGATCCAGCGATGTAATATTCTGTTTTTCGAGAACTTCTTTAATCGCCAGGTGTAAAAAGGAAGCATGGTCTTTAGAAATTCCGTTAGTTAGAGTACGGAGTACCTCTGCATTGCAGGACAGGTTAACTATAGCCCTTTCAGTAGCAGTATGAATATTTAGGATATATGCCATCTTATTTTTACGCTTGTAATATCTTCCGGTATTTAGTAAGTAGTTCCGGAGCAAGGGTATATCGATCATCAGTCGTGGAAAGCTTTTGCAGGAGCTGACAAATATTTTCGGTTCCGATTTTTTCCTCCCATTCAAAGGGGCCCATCGGGTAGTTAGTGCCGAGCTTCATGGCAAGGTTAATTTCCTCCTTAGAACTGATGTTTTCGCCAAGAGCAAAATAGGCTTCGTTAATAATCATACTAATAACCCTGGCCGAAACCAAGCCGGGTTCATCCTTTACAAATACAACCCGCCATCCTAATGTCGTAAAAAATTCTCCGGCCATCACGCTATCCCCCGACGCAGTTTCGCATAAAGTCCGTTCCAGGAAACCGGGCCATCCATTTATCCGGCTGAAATTCGAAGGCACTTGCAATGATTTCAACGTGTCTGTTACGGAATTAATAATGACAGGAACTTGCTGAACTTTCTGCAGTCTCACATCCTTTAGATCGTCTATTACATCCTTTAGATCGTCTAAAAGATACATCAAAGCGTCCATCTTGGACCAATCATCAATTTGATCCATTTGCTCAAAAAAAGAAACATCGGGCACATTATCCATTTTGTTACCCCTAATTAATTCACGCTGCTGCGCCGCATTAGCCACTATAAAAAAATTCATAAATAATTTTTGGCAAAAATAGGTTTGTTGATTGAAGGAAAGTTTTGCAATTTTAACCTATTCAATGTACCTGATTATGAATAAAAAGATCGTAAATACTGCGAAAGCTCCCACTCCGATTGGGCCATACAGCCAGGCAGTAAAAGCTGCCGGGATGCTATATCTTTCGGGCCAGATAGCCATTAACCCGCAAACCTCGCAATTGGTAGAAGGGAGTATTGAGGAAGAAACCATTCAGGTGATGAGCAACCTGCATGCGGTACTTGATGCTGAAGGGTTAGATTTTAACCACGTTGTAAAATCCACTATTTTCTTAAGCGATATGAAGTTGTTCGCGCAGGTTAATGAAGTGTATAATAAATATTTTGAAGGGGATTTTCCGGCCAGGGAAACAGTGGCCGTAAAAGGGCTGCCGAGAAATGTGAATGTGGAGATCAGCATGATCGCAGCCGAATAAAAAATATAGTTTGAAAAACCAGGTAATAATAACATGCAAGGTTCATAATCATCTGATTGATGTACTTCATCAAAAAGGGTATTCAATAACTCATACCGAAAACATCAGCTATGAAGAATTAGGAGTGATAATTAGCCAGGCTGACGGGGTTGTCATCACAAGCCGCGTCCGGATAGATAAGGCTTTGATAGACCGGGCGACAAAACTGAAATGGATAGGGAGATTAGGAAGTGGCATGGAGCTGGTAGACACGGAATACGCCGCTACTAAAGGAATTGAGTGTATTAGTACGCCAGAAGGCAACCGGAATGCAGTGGGCGAACATGCCCTTGGCTTACTACTGAATCTGACAAATAAGATCAGCAGCAGCTATGAGGAGGTAAAAGATAAAAAATGGATCAGGAACGCTAACCGGGGAGTGGAACTGACCGGAAAAACAGTGGGGATTATTGGATTTGGAAACACGGGCTCTGCATTTGCCAAATTACTTTCACCTTTCGACCTTACGGTATTGGCTTACGATAAATACCATTATGGATTTGGGGTGGGATACATCAAGGAAGCAAATTTCGAACAGGTATGCAGGTACGCAGATGTGATCAGTATGCATCTGCCATTGACTGCAGAAACGCAACACATGGCGGGAGAAAAGTTTTTCAATGCGTTGGAGCGTTCACCTTTTTTCATATCTACCTGCCGTGGCAAAGTCACTGATACGGTTGCGTTGATACATGCTTTAAAAAACAAAAAAATTTCGGGTGCAGCGTTGGATGTGCTGGAAAACGAAAAATTGGAAACCTACAGCAGGGAGGAAACGCAACATTTAAACTGGCTTATATCCCAGCCCAACGTGTTGATCACTCCGCACATCGCGGGCTATAGTGAAGAAGCATTTCACAAAATGTCTAAAGTTTTATTGAAAAAGCTCGGGCTGGAATAACAAATTCAAAAAAATATTATATTTGTAGACATACAACGCCTTCGTAAAAAAAGGCGTTGTATTTTTTTTAGTTTAACCCTTCGGGGAAATATTAAATACGAGGATATGAACCAGATCAATTACGTTAAAAAAGACACGTTCGAGCAAATGAAGAATGAGCTCCAGCACATGAAGGGTGTTGAAAGGCCTGCGGCATCCAGGGCAATTGGGGAAGCACGTGAAAAAGGTGATTTGAAAGAAAATGCAGAATATGATGCAGCCAAAGAGGCGCAAGGATTGCTTGAGGCCAGAATCAAGCAATTAGAGGGAATCATAGCCACGGCGCGGATCGTAGACGAAGATGATATCGACACCAGCAAGGTTTCTATACTTACAAAGGTTACACTCACCAACCTTGCCACAAAAAAACAAGTGACTTACCAGATAGTTTCTGAAAAAGAAGCAGATTTGAAATTACAGAAAATTTCTGCATCCTCTCCGATTGGCAATGGCCTCCTGGGGAAAACTGTGGGCGAAGTAGCCGAGATAAAGGTTCCTGCCGGCACTATTAAATTGAAAATTGAAAATATTACGGCTTGATTAC
>JBDSPQ010000448.1:0-3226 GCA_039930305.1 Ginsengibacter sp.
CCTACAAAAACTTGTCATGAAAAAAATTTCAATTGCTATACATGGAGGAGCCGGCACGATAGTGAAAGATGATATGACGCCTGAACTCGAAACAGCATATCGGCAAGCTTTGCAGGAGGCGTTGGATGCAGGATATGGAGTGCTTGAAAATGGGGGCACGGCAGTGAATGCTGTGAAAGCTGCAGTAGTTGTTTTGGAGGATAATCCTTTATTTAATGCGGGCAAAGGCTCGGTGTTTACCAAAAAAGGATTGAATGAAATGGATGCAGCCATCATGGATGGATATTCACTAAATGCAGGTGCAATCGCTGGCGTAAGAAATATTCGAAACCCAGTAGAACTTGCTGAAGAAGTGATGCTGCACAGTGGACATGTTTTTTTGAGCGGAAAAGGGGCTAACGATTTTGCAATAAAGCAGGGCATTAAATTAGAACCCGATGATTATTTTTATTCCGAGTACAGGTACGACCAATGGCGGGAGATAAGGGATAGTGATCTTTATCAGCTAGACCATAAAAATGATACGCTTGTTGGCCTGATGAAAGATAAAAAATTTGGAACAGTGGGTGCAGTTGCCTGTGATGAGGAAGGTAATATCGCTGCTGCAACTTCAACAGGCGGCATGACCAACAAAAGATATGGACGCATTGGAGATAGTCCGATGATCGGGGTGGGGACTTATGCGAATAATAAAACATGTGCAGTCTCCTGCACCGGGCATGGAGAAATTTTTATAAAGGCAGTCGCAGCTTATGATGTAAGTTGCCTGATGGAATATAAAAATTTATCGCTGCAGGAAGCTTGTGAGGAGGTGGTATTAAAAAAGTTAGTAGCGATGAATGGAGAAGGTGGGTTGATTGGCATAGATTCAAGCGGCAATGTAGCTATGGTGTTCAACAGTGCGGGCATGTACAGGGCAACGAAAAATAACTCCGGAGAAAACGTGGTAGCTATATACGGGGACTAACGACTGATAGCAATTTTCACTTTTCTATATCCCGTATTTTTCAAAAAGGTTTCAATGATATTGATGCCTCTGTCCTCTGATTTTTTTAAAATATCATTTTGAAGAGCTCTGCGTGTAATCTCATCTTTTATTTTCACTTTTAATTTTGTTACAGCCCTCTCATCCCACTCACCTTTTTCGTCGAATATTTCAAAGCCGGAAGGGTTAATTATTGTTTGGAGGATTTTTGCCGGCGGAAGTATTAGGTGAATTGAATCACCAAGCGTGCTCACATCCTCTTTCCGTAATGATTTCAAGTCTATACCCGCAACCACCTTCCCCCGGCCGATCATTACAATTTTATCCGTCGCCGGCACAATCATTACTCCGGCACCGGTTGTTATCAGTGATGGTATGCCCTTTCCTGCTTTTGCATCGTCCATCACTAATTCATCCGCATAGGTTACGGTTATTAATTGCGCAAGTGTATTAATCTCTGTAACAATTATGGGAGTGTTTTCAATAATCACCGGCTGGCTTACAAAAAAATTTTTGAAGGAGGGAAGAATATCTATTTTTTGTAAAAGATAGAATGCAAACATAATGAGCAGAACCAACAACGAATATTTGAAAAGGGATCTTCTCATTTACCTGAGTATATTTTTATTTGAACTAAAATCGATGCTAATGTTATTAAATCCTGCTTTTCTTAAAAAATTATTTATAAAAATGGTCGCATTAGTTTCTGCTGTTGTGTAAATGCCGAGGGAGTTTGCACCTGCCCTAAGCTGATTTTCTGCCTGAGTTGCAAGTTGGTTTTTTTCTTCCGAAGAAAATGGTGATCTGAACATTGAAATATCCTCATAAGCAGTTCTGATATCTTCCGGCTTTATGTTGATGTAAATAAGTTTTGCCCTGGGCAGTGTGAGCGAAATATTTTGTCCCTCCATATTTACATCTTTTTCTGAAATACCGGAAAGATCAATGCCGGCCACTAAAGTGGCTTTACACGTCATTAAAATTTTTCGATCACCAGCTTTATACCACGTTTTATTATCATTAGCTTTGATAATTTTCGTTACGACATATTCTGCCGTGGCCAGCTCACTCATTTTTTGCAAACCCATTACTTGCTGCATTTTGTTTTCACCTTTTTTTGTTTCGCAACCAAAAATGCTTAGGCTAAAAATGAAAATAAAAAAGAAATACATTCGCATGATGCAATTTACAAAAAGGCCATTTCTAATAAATTTAATTGTAATTATAAACTAACGCATGAATAAAGTCGCTTTAATAGTAGCGGGTGGTAAAGGGGCCAGGATGAATAGTGATCTTCCAAAACAATTTATGACCATCTACAACCGGCCAATGCTTTATTATACGATTAAGGCTTTTATAGCGGCATATGAAGATCTGGAAATAATTTTGGTTTTACCGGTAGAGCATATGGCCATGGGGCAGGAGATTATTGATGGATATTTTGATCAGTCACGATTTAAATTATGCGAGGGTGGGCGCACGCGGTTTCATTCTGTGCAAAATGGACTCTCTTTGGTACAACAGGAATCGATAATCTTTGTTCATGACGGTGTGAGATGTTTCCTGGCAAAGGACCTGATAGAGAGATGTTACCTTGCTGCGATTGAAAATGGTACGGCTGTGCCTGCGGTAGAAAGCAAAGACAGCCTTCGCCTTGTTACCCGCGATGGTAATAAAATAATTAACAGGCAAAAAGTGCGGATGATACAAACACCGCAAACCTTTCATAGTAAAATACTATTGCCCGCATTTAATATAGATTATAAAGAAGAATTTACAGACGAAGCTTCAGTTGTGGAGGCCTATGGTATTAAAATTAATATAGTAGAGGGGGATGAAAGAAATATTAAGATAACCACTCCGTACGATTTTAAAATTGCGGAAAGTTTATTGCTTGAATAGTTTTGCAATCGCGGGAAGCCGGTTCAATTTTATACCTGCATATAATTCTTCAATAGCACCGAAGTTTTTATAAAACCACGCAAGATTTTTTATATCACTTCCCTCAAAATCCAATAGCAAATTTTTGCCGGCATTTTCTTTAATAAAATGATCAATCATTAGATGCGATGCCCCTGCGGTTCTGCCGTCGGGATGATTGCCCACCAAAATATAATATGCCCGCCCGTGGGAAAAAAAATAAACACAGGAAGCTACCAATTGCCCCCCTGCGGAATAAACGCCATACGTCGCTGCTTTTTTTCTGCCGGACAGTTGCGTATATAAGCTGGTAAAATTTTC
>JBDSPQ010000449.1:0-4086 GCA_039930305.1 Ginsengibacter sp.
GAAATGAGCGCTAACAGTGATATTACCTATATATATATTTTCTCTTTTGCGGCTTTCTTCATTTTACTTTTAGCAGCAGTTAATTTCATTAATATATCTATCTCCCAATCTTTTACCAGGGAAAAAGAAATAGGATTGAGGAAGGTTGTTGGAGCTACAAAACCTCAGTTGATAAAACAGTTTTTATTAGAATCGTTTTTGACAACTTTTTTGGCTGTTGTTCTGGCATTAATATTATTCGAATCGGTTATTCCATACTATGAAAAATTTACGCAAACAACATTTCAAAACACAAACCTGTTTACATTTCCAACTTTAGTTGTAATAGTTGTATTGATTATCTCAATTGGCTTGATTGCCGGGCTTTACCCTGCATTGTTTATATCCAGGTTTAATCCCATTACATCTATAAAAAATAAAAGAGAATACTCCTCAAAAACTATAAGAAACGGATTAATCGTTTTTCAGTTTGCCGTTTCAGTATTCATGATTGTTGGAACAATAGTTATATACCGGCAAATAAATTTATTTCACAATAAAAATTTAGGATTTGACAAAGAACAGGTTCTGGCAATAACGATACAACCTGCAATGAGGGATAATTTATTTCCACTTGTTAATAAAATTAAAGGGAAAACGATTATGAAAGATGCGGCGTTAGTATCTCATATTCCGGGAGAACGATTTGGAACAGCACCTGTTACATTTCCTTTATCTATAGCTGATCAAAATAATACATCTAATGGGGTACGAGCGATATGGGCCGACGAAAATCTTTTGCCAACACTACATATTTCCCTTAGGGAAGGACGGAATTTCTATTCCCAGCTTCCGGAAATCAAAAAACATGAATTCATTCTCAATCAATCTGCAATTCAAACCTTTGGCTTAATCAAGCCCGTCGGTCAAAAAATAAACTTAGATGGTGAAGAAGGCGAAATCGTGGGTGTTGTTAACGATTTCAATTTCGCATCATTACATGGAGGCATTGAACCGCTTTTGATAGCTTATAATCCGTACAATTCGGGCTACATTTTGGTGAAGGTGGCAGATAATAAAATGCCCCAGGCCCTATCCCAGTTGAAAGACGAAATAGAAGCAATATCACCGGATGCCGTTTTCAGCTTTACTTTTATAGATGAAAAATTAGATCAGCTTTATGCTTCCGAAAATAAAATGAGTGCTGTATTTAAGGGCTTTGCTTTACTGTCAATTATCATTTCTTGTTTGGGTTTGTTTGGGCTAGCTGCTTTTGTTACAAAGCTTCGCACCAAAGAAATAGGAATTCGCAAAGTTTTAGGAGCGAGCAATTTTGGGATTACTTTTCTCTTGTCAAAAGAATTCATGCGCCTCATACTTCTTGCAATTGCTATAGCATCACCAACTGCATATTTCGCGATGCATGAGTGGCTTAATGGTTTTGCCTACCATGTAGAAATTGATTGGTGGATATTCGCTTTAGCCGGTAGTGTTTCTGCATTTGTGGCATTTATCACCTTAGGATTTTACTGTATAAAAGCAGCAATAGCAAATCCGGTGAAGAGTTTGAGAACGGAATAGTTACCATTTGTTTCGTCGTACACGCTTTAGTCCCGATGTTTTTTTAAAATCCTGTTTATGATAAAAAATTATTTTAAGATCGCTGTCCGAAATCTTATTAAGCGCAAAGAGTATGCGCTGTTGAATATTCTTGGACTTGCGATTGGCATCACCTGTTGCCTGCTGATATTTCAATATGTAGCCTTTGAAAGAAGCTATGATAAATTTGAGAAAGATGCCGACAGGATCGTAAGGTTACGCCTTGATAGTTACCAGGCTGGCAAACTTTCATGGAAGTCAGCCACGTCTTACCCGGCCTTTGGCCCCACTATGAAAAAGGATTTTCCCGAGGTAGAAAATTTTTGCCGTCTACATGATGCGGACCTTATATTATCGAATGATGAACGCAATGTGAAATTTAGGGAACAGAAAGGATATTATGCAGACGCTTCTTTTATTTCTATGTTTAACCTGAAACTATTATCGGGCAACCCGGGCACGGCCCTGGATGGACCGGATAAAATTCTGCTATCTGAAGAAACAGCAAAACAATATTTTGCAAATACGGCTAATAATTATGATAATGTAGTGGGGAAAAGGTTAGTTTTTCGCGATCCGCAATTTACGAGGACCTTTGAGGTGACCGGCATCTTCAAAGAATTTGCTGCCAACTCACATCTCACCATTAATCATCTCGCCTCATATGCAACACTGGCAAGCATTGTGCGCCAGGATGGGGACACTTCCAATGCCACGGAAACGAGCTTTGGGTGGTACGATTTCTACACATACCTGCAATTGAAACAAGGAACGGATCTTCAAAAATTTGAGTCGAAATTGCCTGCATATTGCGACAGGTACATGAACCATACTGAATGGGCAAAGAAAAATAATGTACACACTGAGATTTACCTGATGCCCCTTCATGATATCCATCTTTACTCAAATCTTAACCAGGAAGCAGAGACTAACGGAAACGGTCAGTCGGTATCCTTTCTTTTTTTGATCGCATTTTTCATTATCGGTATTGCGTGGATCAATTATATAAATCTCGCGACGGCGCGATCAATGGAGAGAGCAAGAGAGGTCGGTATGAGAAAAGTATTAGGTGCGCTTCGCAAAAATCTCATTGGACAATTTTTAGTTGAAAGTTTTTTGCTAAATCTTGCTGCCTTTGCTTTTGCCATGATGCTCACATTTCTTTTAACTCCCTGGTTCAGCCAATTAACGGGCCAGTCCATGCATTCGCAATTTTCTTTACCAATAAATTATTGGCTGGGGTTCATCGCGATGTTTCTCGCAGGCAGTTTTCTGTCGGGAGTTTATCCCGCCTTTGTTCTTTCAGGCTTCCGGCCAATAAACGTTTTAAAAGGCGTTTTTAAAAATCAGCAGGGTGGAGTTGCATTGCGCAAAGGCCTTATCATTGGCCAGTTCGCTACTTCAGTAATTCTAATCGCGGGAACAATTATCGTCTTTCAACAGGTAGATTTTATGCGCCGGCAAAAACTGGGAGCGGATATCAGCCAAACCATTGTTATGGATGGTGCTAATTCGATTAATGATTCACTTTATCAAAGCTCTTTCCAGCCATTTAAAAATGATTTGTTGAAAATACAAGGGGTGAAAAACGTTGCCGCATCATCAACCGTAATGGGTAAAGAGATCTACTGGACTAACAGAAATGTAAGACTTGGCACTGCGGGAAGCGGCGGTGTTACTTTATATAATGTAGGAGTTGATTACGATTTTATTCCATCATTTGGAATTGAATTGAAGACCGGCAGGAATTTTTCTAAAGAATATTTAACAGATGAAATAGGTGTTTTACTAAACGAAAATGCTGCAAAGCTATTAGGGTTTAGTGATAACAATAAGGCGATAAACGAAATGATCATATCCTCGGGCGACACAGTGAAGGTGCTTGGAATTGTTGCAAACTATCACCATGAAGGCTTGCAAAAAGCGATTCAACCGGTATTGTTTCGTTTGCAACCCAACAGCCGGGATGCCTATTCCGTTAAGATATCCACGGGGAACATACAGGCGACTATTGGAGGAATTGAGAAATTATGGAACAAATATTTCCCTGCCGATCCTTTCAACTATTTCTTTCTTGACGAGCTTTTCGACCAGCAATATAAAGCGGATAAACAATTCGGCGCTGCCTTTGGCCTGTTTGCATTTCTCGCAATCCTTATAGCCTGCTTCGGCTTATTAGGTTTATCGGCGTTTAACGTATTGCAACGTAAAAAAGAAATTGGTATTAGGAAAGTGCTGGGAGCTTCAGTTCAGCATGTATTATTTATTCTTTCAAAAGATTTTTTAAAGCCGGTGTTCATTTCATTTGTAATAGCAATTCCATTGACCTTGTTTATAATGCACAATTGGCTGCAGGATTTTGCATACCGCATCAATATACAATGGTGGGTGTTTTTAATTGCCGCTATATCTGCCTTGCTGATTGCTTTGCTTACCATAAGCTTCCAGGCAATAAAAGCAGCAATCGCCAATCCTGTGAAAAGTTTGAGAACGGAGTAAATAGCGCGA
>JBDSPQ010000450.1:0-5241 GCA_039930305.1 Ginsengibacter sp.
CTGAAGGATCTGTAGAACCGTATTTGTACGGCACGCCAATGAGCGTTTCAGCATAAGATACAAGTTTACCAGGGGTTGCCTTATCGGTCACTACCACCTCTACATGAGGCAGCGTATCTTTTATTACAGGTTGATATTTTTTAACAATGGGACTATTCACTTGCGAACTTCTTGCGGATGTATCCTGCGCAGAATCAGAATGCGTTATTTGGCTGGTGGCAGGTACTTTTCGATGCGTGATGAGATAAAATACAAAAACGGCAAAGAAGAATACTAATAAAAAAGTAAAAATTTTCAACGGAAGATATTTGGTGTTTAAAATGTAATATTTAATTAAACCTGTTCAAAGATTTGTCCGGTCAGTTTTCAAAAATACAAAGAGCGGCTATGAATATCATGGATTTGTTTAGACGATCGCTTTAGGTAGCATTTCATAACACGTTTCACCCATCATTTATTGTATAATCTTTTTAGAAATCGCCTTCACTTTTAAAGTAATTTTACAGTTCAAATTTCTATTTTTTACGATAAAAATTACAGCATGGATATTCGGATAGAGAAAGACACCATGGGTGAAGTGAGGGTACCGGTTTCGGCTTACTATGGAGCGCAAACCCAGCGCAGCATTGAAAATTTTAATATCGCGCGTGATATTAATAAAATGCCTAAAGAAATCATTGAAGCATTTGCCTACTTGAAAAAAGCGGCCGCTATCACCAATTTTGATTCTGGTGTATTAGCTAAGGAAAAATGTGAACTTATCAGCAAGGTTTGTGATGAAATAATTGCCGGGAAACTAAATGATGAATTTCCGTTAGTAGTATGGCAAACAGGCAGCGGCACCCAAAGTAATATGAACGTGAATGAAGTAATTGCCTACAGGGCGCATGTATTGAACGGGGGAAAACTGACAGACAAAGAAAAAAATTTACATCCTAATGACGATGTAAATAAGTCGCAGTCTAGCAACGATACATTTCCAACTGCTATGCACATTGCGGCATATAAAATGCTGAACGAGCTGACATTGCCGGCAATTGAAAATTTAAAAAACACTTTACTTGCAAAAGCAAATGAATTTATGCTGGTCGTCAAAATAGGACGCACACATTTCATGGATGCGACCCCTCTCACACTAGGTCAGGAATTTAGCGGCTATGCCTCACAGTTAGAGCATGGCATAAAAGCTGTTAAGAATACATTGAGCCATCTTGCAGAGCTTGCCCTGGGCGGTACGGCAGTCGGCACCGGTATCAATACCCCACCCGGATATGCAAAAAATGTTGCAGAAACTATTGCAGAACTTACAGGGCTTCCTTTTAAAACTGCAGAAAATAAATTTGAGTCACTTGCAGCACATGATGCCATAGTTGAATCACACGGCGCCTTAAAAACAGTGGCGGTCAGCCTTATGAAAATTGCCAACGACATAAGGATGCTCTCATCAGGACCGAGAAGCGGTATTGGGGAAATACATATTCCTGACAACGAGCCAGGTTCATCGATAATGCCCGGCAAAGTAAATCCAACACAATGTGAAGCACTCACCATGATTGCCGCACAGGTGATGGGAAATGATGTTGCTTTAAGTATTGGTGGCGCGACAGGTCATTTTGAATTGAATGTATTCAAACCAATGATGATTTACAACTTTTTACATAGTGCAAGGCTCCTCGGTGACGGATGCAACAGCTTTAATGAAAAATGTGCAAAAGGAATTGAGCCCATTAGGGAAAATATTAAAAAACATGTTGATAATTCACTGATGCTTGTCACCGCGCTTAATACAAAAATTGGTTATTATAAAGCTGCAGAAATAGCGCAGAAGGCACATAAAGAAAACACTACCCTAAAGGAGATGGCTTTAAAGCTGGGATATGTGACACCGGATGAATTTGACGAGTGGGTGAAGCCTGAAAATATGGTAGGAACGATAAAGTAATAAGAAAATATCAGGGTATTTTCCAACTACCTGCATAACCAAGGCATTATTTGATGACAAATTTTCCTGTGAAAAACTTTATGTCGTATGCATTAGACAATTGCAAAAAATAGACCCCTGCAATAAGTTTTTTTACATCTATACTAAAATCATTCTTTTTACTTGTTCCCTGTTTTAATAGTTTTCCAGTCGTATTGTAAAAACTGTAGCAATTCAGTTATATCTTAATGGTGACCACTCCTAAGCTAAAAGATCTGGTACCTTCCTACCTCAAAGCTTCCGGAATTAAAGCCATCGTTATAATCAAAATGAATTTCCCCCACATTTCTTGCAAACCATCGTGTATCAGTTTCTAAAACCGTTGGCGACCCGGCGATGAAAAATTCATATTTTACTTTAATCACGTCTGGAAAATTAAAAGTTCCTATTGTGACTGGAACGGCCTTTTCAACTAACGTCATCTTTATATAACCGGATAGCGGTACTCCTGCAACCGTCCCGGAAATATTGGGTGACTGCCAGGTAGTGCCGGCAGCAACGTTATCTTTTAAAAAAACAAATTCGCCAACAACTGTTTGGTCAAAAGGGATAAAATAACTATAGTTGATATATTGGTAATAATCCCCGCCCGGTTTACGATAATAAGAAGAATCAGGAATGCCACTTGGCGGCACAAGATCCGTTGTTATAGTAGAGTAGGAATTTCCGGAAATAGTGGGAGAATAATTAATAACCAGGTTTTGAACTGAATCGGCTGTAGTTCCACCTATCAGACTGAATGTCCAGTTAGAACCTATAGTAGTTGGAAAATAATCGCCGGAGGGCGCTACTCCCGGTAAAAACGTAATTGAAAAATTACATGTACCCGTAGCCGTTGTAATTATAAAATTTTGAACGCCTTCATTCACAGGAATTCCACTGCCCGCAAGCACTACACTTTGAAAGCCTGCCGAAGCAAATGTGCCACTCGCACTGAAACTAACGCCGTTCACAGTATCGGTCTTAATAAGATAATCTCCCGGAACAGTAGCTGTAACACCGATTTGAACAGTGTTCGATGTGCTCAGGATAATCCCTTGCTGGTAGACTCCCCCTATGCTAAGTGGTGCGCAATCTCCGCCGCTGCCTCCCAATGTATACACGGCTGAGTTTCCAAAAATTATTGAAAAGCTACATTGGCTGTTTCCATAATTAACAGTAAAATTTTGTGTGCCCTGGCTCGAAGGCGTACCGCCGCCATTTAAAGTTACTGTCTGTGGACCTGTATTGCTAAACGTTCCCGTTCCGGAAAAGGAAATACCATTGACCGTTGGTGAGGAAATTGTATACGTTCCGGGAGTTGCGACAGTCACCTGAAGTTCGATCGTATTAGTGCCATCAAGAGGCGTTCCCGGGGTGTAAGTTCCATTAACTACAACCGGTTTGCATGTGCCTGAACTATCTCCCAGCACTCCGGACGAAAGCGTACTGCCTCCTCCAACTCCCTTTAGTGCTGCGGTAAATTTTCCCAGCGTCAGAGTTACATTATTCCCGGCAGAATCTACAGCTGCACCTGAAAAAGTCCCTGATATAGTATTGTTGCCATAAGTTGTCACGTTTACTATAAATTCTCCAATCAATTGATTCGCATTGTAGATGGTAGAAGGCCCGGAAGCATAGTCGAGCGAAGATTGAAAAAGTGAAGCCTTATATTCCCCGACTGAGAATGAAGAAGCATACAATTGCAAGTGGAAAGTTTGTGAACCATCGGAAGTGCGACCAATAAGATGAAGTTGTTTCGTGGTATTGGAGGAATCGATGTAAGCCGTATCCATATTTCCAAAATATAATTTCTGTGCATCAGTGAATTCCCAACTTCCTTTAGACGAGGCACTTTTTGGATCTTCTACGCTATATTCTTTTTGACAGGAAAATGCTACAAAAAAAACCAAAGCATACAAAACGATACGGCATGTTTTCATAACAGGTATTTAAAAGAATTTATACAGATAAGTATCAATTTCAAGTCCCGCCTCAGGAAACCTGCATTTCGTCATTAACAATTGTTTGCGTTTCCAGGGTCTGCGCAGATAATGGCTTCGGTTGCACTTTGAAAAAACGCTTTTGAAAAACAAGAATAGCAATTATACCCGTTGAGATGGAAGCATCCGCGAGGTTAAATATCGGGCGGAAAAATTCAAAATCTTCACCTCCCCAAACAGGAATCCATGCAGGAAAATGTGCATTTCTTATTACGGGAAAATAGAGCATGTCGACTACTTTTCCATGAAGAAAGCCGGCATATCCATGTTCTGGAAACATCTTTGCTACGTTTAAGGCATTCACATTGCTGTCTTCGAAAATAATGCCGTAAAACATGCTATCAATAAGGTTACCCAATGCTCCCGAAAAAATTAATGCGGCACAAAGAATAAACCCTGGGTGGTATTTTTTCTGAATGATATTTTTAATATAAAACACACCAAAGATTACTGCTGCCAGCCTGAATAAAGTCAACAACATTTTTCCCCAGTCCCCACCGAATTTCCAACCATAGGCCATGCCTTCGTTTTCTATAAAATATAGCCTGAACCAATTTCCGATAACGGAATGTGACTCCCCTGCGTGAAAGTGTGTTTTCACATATATCTTCAACGCCTGGTCAGCAATAACTATAAGGCAAATAACTAAAAAAATATTTCTTCCTTTCACTTAATGAATTTGATCGGCAAAGATAGCAAAAATGGGCAGGGGTGAAAATCAATTAGCCTGTTAATTGTTAATGAAAGTGAATAATTTTTGATAGGATACTGTTGAAAAAGTATTTAGAAAAAGTAGTCATTCTTCGAAATAAACCCTCTTTACTCTTTGAGAAATTCCGGTCATTATTTCATAAGGAATCGTCCCGGCCCAGAAGGCAAGATCGGTTATCGGCAGGTTTTCACCGAACACTTCTACTGAGTCGCCCTCATTTATTCCATCGATTCCTGTAATATCCAGCATAGTCATATCCATGCATACATTACCAATTACTGAAACTTGCCGGCCTTTTATAAGCATTTTTCCCATTCCATTACCGAGTGTTCTGGGATATCCGTCAGCATAGCCAATACGAACCGTAGCAACTATACTATCTTTTGCCAGCAGGGCATTCCTGCCATATCCAACCGATTCTCCGGCCTTTACATTTTTCATCTGGGAAATAGTTGTGGCAAGCGTGGTTACATTTTGTAATTTCTCCTGCATCGTTCTGTTGCTATCTATACCGTATAAGCCTATCCCAAGACGAACCATATTTGCGCCACGCTGTGAATGCCGGC
>JBDSPQ010000451.1:0-5367 GCA_039930305.1 Ginsengibacter sp.
TATTTTCCATGGTAATGCGGCACTTCTTACGGAAAGGCATAGCCCAGTAGCAATTGAACGCGCTGCCGGGGTTTACTGTCACGGCAAGAGAATTTAAAGGTGCGTATTCTCCCCAGCCCATACCAAAAAAATCCCCGACAGGTACTTCCACGGAAGGCTCGGTTTCATCATCCCAATAAAAGCGCAGGATAGAAAAACGCCAGTTGCCCGTGGGGGTCATCCAAATATGTTGTATTGCGCCCGACCCTTCTATTTCGGCAATGGTAAAAGTTTTTCCCGCTTCAATCACAACAAACGGATTTACTTTCCAACCTTGCCCCAGCTCGCGGGCAGCATTCCTGGCAGAGCCGTTCTCTAAGGTAGCCATTCCACCTTTGCCTTTTTCGCCAGTAAAGTTTTCCGGGCTTATCGATCTTGTCTTTGCATCCGAAAGCATGTAGAGATTTCCCATGTTCATATCCAGGCCGTCGAAGGATGGTTTATTTTGCGCTCTAACTGTCGTACACGCACAAACGATAAATAGCAACATAATCTTTTTCATAACATTTATTGGCTTAACGGTATAATAAAACATAGGGCGGGGTTCAAATGTAAGAATGAAAAGAGGAATATCAAATGGTGAAGATGCAAGTGCTGTGCAGCTAATTGTAATTAATTTTTCAATGAAAATAATCTACGCAAAGTCCACCCCTATAATTTCATGATCTGTTACATTAAAAGCTTTTAGATACAGCCTTGAATTTTTTATTTCATAAACAGGTTTCTTACCACTCATAAGCAGGTGTACGCCGGTCACTTTTTTATTTGAAGGAAGACTGATACTTACTTTGGCATCTACGGGTATCAACTCCCTGAAAGGCCCTTTCATCATCATCGGGTTAGTAAGGTTTACCAGGTGCACTGCCATCGAATGCTCCTGTTTCCATGCAGTAACATCTATCACACCCGGGCCTTTTACATCCACAATAGTTTCTTCATTTAATGCCCAACGTATAATATTCGTTAACAACGTTCCATGATCTTTGCTTAAAATCTGCCAAAAGCTTCTGTCAATATCCCAGGGTATATAAGCTACCCTTCCTTTGCCAATCTCTCTCAGGTAAACTTCGTTTATGTCCGTATCAATTTGTCTTGGGTACACATCCTCCATTGGCAGGTCAGGGTAAGAAGGTATTAGCGTGACCGGGGGAGGAAATGATTGCGTTGGATTCACGTTTACCTTGTGGGTGCCATTAATAATCCGATAGGCATCTTCAAGGCCTTTTAGTATAGGGTGAAACTTTTTTGTTTGCGGATCGCTTTTTAACCGCAGGTAACTATTTTGCAGCGGTCCCTCTACCTTTCCATCATAGGAAACACCAAAAAGTTCTGAAAGCCCAAAATCATTTTTTTGTTTACCTTCTTCATCGTATAAAGAAGTTTCATAGGTGGCAAGGATGCTTCCGCCATCTTCGACAAATTTTTTAAGCTGGTCGCATTGTGCGGATGAAAGAACTGCAATATTTGGCAGCAATAGTAATTTATATGCCCTTAATTCTTCCACTGTCATCAGCTGGTCATTCACCATTTCAAACGGCATACGGTCTTCAATCAATGCGTGGTACATACCTTTTTGATGGTCACCAAAATTTTTTTGCCATGGCTTGTCGCCATACTTGCGCTCGGTTTGTTCAGAATAGACCAAACCTACCCGGGCAAGCGGAGCAGTATTTTTTAAATACTTTTCATTTTTATAAGCACTCTCGTAGATCTTTGCCACGGGCTCCAGCCAGCGCTTATCATACAGCACAGCAGAAAATTTTACAAAGCAAGGAAGTAATCCATTCGCGATACCATCAGCTACCCAAACCCTGGTCTCTGCCTCTGTTTGAACAGAATCCTTCCAGCGATATTGCTCTTCCACGCCTACGCTAAAAATACCTACCTGTGGCTTCATGCCCATAGTAGCCCTTATTTGTTTTGCGTGCATGCCATTGCTCCAGGGTGGTATCAACCCGCTTCTCCCCTGCTGGTCAGCAAAGAAAAAATCGGAGTTCTGTCCCGTGATCAGTTTATCAGGAAAGCCGTTGGGAATAAAACGTGCGGATGATTTTTCTTTTTTTATTACATCATCCCACAGAAACCAAAGCTCCTTCAGCCGGGCGATGCGCCATTGAACGTACATGCGATATGCAGGATCATTAATATCACCAGCGGGGATTGCCGTACTGTTGCTTTGCAAAACATTGCGCGGAAGTTCCATACCGGAAAATGCTTTGAAATTTTTTACACAGTGTTCACAATAGCAGATACCATGTCCCGACCATCGGTTAGAAAAAATAGCATCGGGCTGGTATTCCTCCATGATCTCTTTGTTCACGGCGGTCATAAATTCAAAATTGTATGGCCCAAGTCCGCAGGTTACCCAAAGTTCAGGGTTCGCCCAGTGCCTTCTTTTTTCTCCATCGGCAGTCACTGCAATCCAATCCGGGTGGGCATCATACACGTCCTGCCTTGCAGCGTGCGGATCTGTACGAACTATAACTGCCATATTCATTTTGCGGCATCCCTTTACGAGATAGCCGAGTGGATCTGTATCGCCCATCCATTCGCTGCGATGGTGCAAAGGAATTTTGGTTGGGTAAAAAGCAACTACGCCACCGGCACTAAGTAATGCTCCCTGCGCATGTATGCGTTTAAAATAGGCGAGCCAAAAATCCGGGTCGTAATTGCCAGGATCATTTTCTACAAAAACCAATTGCGCCCAACGCAATGCCTCGCTAAGGCTTAAGGGAGCATCACGTAAACCTATAGACGAAATTGAAGGCGGCGTGCCCAGTATTGCACCGCCGCTGATAAGACTCGTATTCTTAATAAAATTTCTTCTGTCCATATTCAGCTATTCTAAAACAATAATTCGAATCACTTACACTCACTTTCACACAACAAAATACAACAAACTGCCATTACCTGTCTTGAAAAACCATTTGCATTCAGCAGTTGTCAAAAATCTTGCTGGATAAAATTTGAAATCTTTAACGGCTTACTTACCATCTCCATGATGAGCGTCTGGTGAACATTCAATAAATTCAGGCTTGCAAAATTTAACCGGTAATTAAGTAATAAATTTGAACTGAACTTAAAGTCAGCACATGAAAAAACAAATACCTATTATTCCGGTCATTCTTTTATTATGTATGCACCTGGCATGGGGCCACCATCTGTTTGGGCAGAAAAAAATGACGAATAAAAATCATCAAAATTTGCCTGCCAAAAAGATTGTTCTTGCAGAAAATGGATTTTCGACATATACTATCGTTACACCCGCGCATGCCACCCAGGCCGAACAAAAGGCTGCATCCGTATTGCAGGATTACCTGATACAAATAGCAGGCGTTGCTTTACCGGTAATCACAGCAGACAGGCATCGTTCAGCCTTCGAAATTATCTTAGGGCAAAACGAAAGACTTGATGAAATCGCGGTCGGCATTAACTATAATGAATTAAAGGAAGATGGCTTTATCATACTCACAGATTCGCTGCGATTAATCATTGCAGGGGGAAATGAAAAGGGTACGTTGTACGGCGTATATTCCTTTCTTGAAAAATATCTTGGATGCAGGATGTATAGCCCTAAAGTAAAAATTATACCGAAGCAAACTGTTATTTCAATAGGAAACATTAATGATCGCCAGGTACCCCCGATTGGGTTCAGGGATGTACATTACCGCGCCACCTGGGATGCGGAATATACTGACTGGCATAAGCTTGATCATGAAAGTGACGGAGGCCGTCCCGACTGGGGAATGTGGGTGCACACTTTCAATGAACTGGTGCCGCCAAAAATTTATTATCAATCTCACCCGGAATATTTTGCTATGGTAAAAGGAAAGAGATTGCCTACGCAATTATGCCTTTCAAACCCTGCTGTGCTTGGCATAACCTTGCAGAATTTAAGAAAAAAGATTGCACAAAATCCATCCGCGAAATATTGGTCTGTGAGCCAGAATGATAACAGGGATTATTGCACGTGCGACTTATGCCACGCAATCGATGAACGTGAAGGATCACCTTCGGGGTCAATAATAAATTTCGTGAACCTGGTGGCGGATCAGTTTCCTGATAAAATGATTTCGACCCTGGCTTATGAATATGGCCGTCATGCACCTAAAATGCTAAAGCCGCGTGAGAATGTAAATATAATGCTGTGCAGCATTGAAGCGTATCGTGATAAACCTATTGAAGAAGATACAGCCAGCGCAGCATTTGTACAGGATGTGAAGGACTGGGGTAAAATTGCAAAAGATATTATTGTATGGGATTATGTCATCCAATTCAATCACCTACTCAGTCCGTTTCCAAACCTGCAGGTGCTGCAGCCCAATATCCAGTTTTTTACTGAGAACGGAGTAAATGCTATGTTTGAACAGGGCAACCGTGAAGTGGGCGGTGAATTTGCCGCATTGCGTTCTTACCTGATCTCTAAACTCCTTTGGAATCCTTACCTGGATGCGGATTCAGTAATGAACGATTTTTTGTTTGGTTATTACGGGCAGGCAGGTAAGCCTATCCGTGAGTATATAGATATAATGCGTGAGCAGCTGCTCAAAGCGAGCAAACCACTGCGTATTTTCGGCTCTCCGAATGAAGCTGCCGATACATATTTAACGCCTGCACTTATGGTGAAATACAATAACCTGTTTGATGAAGCCGAAAAACTGGTGGCAGATTCTGCGCAAATATTAGAAAGAGTGCGAATAGCCCGGCTTCCTTTGATGTATGCAAAAATGGAACAGGCAAAGAAAAACTGGACAGGAGAAAACGGATTGTTTCACCAAATAAACGGTAAGTGGGAAGCGAGGACAGATATCAGGAATATGGTTGATGAATTTACTGACCTGTGTAAACGGGAAGGCGTAACGCAGGTAAAAGAATGGAGCACTACGCCGGAAGAATACCGCTCGGCCATGTATAGGATATTTTCGCAGGGAATGAATGAACATCTTGCTTATGGAAAGAAAGTATTGATGATAATCCCCGACACTTCTGACATCAGCCCGGAGAAGCTGAAAATGCTGACAGACGGTAAACGCGGCAGCCATGATTATGATAACAACTGGATAAATTTTGCAGGAAAAGATCTTGAAGTCGTGATCGATCTTGGCGAAGTAACGCAGGTTCGCAAGATCGGCTCAGGTTATTACCAGTTGGGCTTTTGGCTACGGCTGCTGCCAACAAGTGTGGAGTATTTCACCTCGCTTGATGGAAAGAAATTTGACCGCGTTGCAAATATGATCAACACATTACCCACTGATCAATATGGAGGATACCTGCGGGAATTCAATACAGAATTTACACCAAGAGATGCAAAGTATATAAAAGTACATG
>JBDSPQ010000452.1:0-6120 GCA_039930305.1 Ginsengibacter sp.
TGTTATGGGTTTTGGATGCCTCCATCAATATTTCTATGGAACCATTTCGGGCTTTCGTAGGCGATAAACTTCCTTCAGCGCAGAGAACTACAGGTTTTGCCACCCAAACTTTTTTCATAGGCCTTGGCGCAGTGATTGCTTCTTTTCTCCCGTATATTCTTACCAATTTTTTTCACATTAGTAATACCGCAGCTCCTGGAGTAGTGGGCAACTCAGTTAAATATTCATTCTACATAGGCGCCGTCGTGTTTCTTTTGTCTGTTCTGTGGACGGTATTTACGAGTGATGAATATCCGCCTGAAAATATCGAAGATTGGCAACGGGAAAAATCTGAAACGAAAGGAATTGCTTCAGCATTTAAAGAAATAACGAAGGGTATTTTTTCTATGCCGGCTACTATGGTGCAACTAGCCATTGTTCAGTTCTTCACTTGGATTGCATTATTTGCCATGTGGATCTATACAACTCCTGGCGTGGCTCAAAATGCTTTTGGCACCACGGATACCACTTCTAAAACATACCAGGATGCAGGGGATTGGGTAGGTGTGATGTTTATGGTGTATAATGGTGTGTCGGCAATTCTCGCATTTGTGCTGCCGGTGCTGGCCCAAAGAATAGGCCGAAAATATACACACATGATTTGCCTGATCATTGGAGGTCTGTCCTTTATATCCATGTTCTTTATTACGTCGCAATATATGCTGTTGCTCCCAATGGTAGGAGTTGGGCTGGCCTGGTCGTCTACCCTTACGATGCCTTATGCAATCCTCGCAGGGGCCCTTCCTGCCAGGAAGATGGGATTTTATATGGGGGTCTTTAATTTTTTTATAGTGATTCCCCAGATAGTTGCCGCGGCCATCCTGGGTTTTTTTGTGAAGAACTTTTTTAATGAGCAGGGGATTTATGCGTTGGTTATAGGTGGTATCTCGATGATAATTGCCGGGTTATTGAATTTTATCGTTAAGGATAGTGATGCTCCTGTTCCGCGTGTATTAAAATATGAATTGGTAGAAGGATAATGATCCTCTGGTCGGATTGCCATTTTCTTCTCAAAATATTTCCCATGAAAAAAATTACTTTTTGCGTAATCTTTCATTTTCTTATTTCAATAGCTGTTGCGCAGCAAGCTGATATTAAATTTTATCCTACCAACTGGTGGATTAATATGAAATCAAAACAGCTGCAACTGATGGTGCATGGTGAAAACATCGCCGGTAAATTCCCTTTGATAAAAATGAGTCCGCAAGGCATCAGTCTTGCGAAAGGAGTAAGGCTTGTAAAAATACACAGGCCCGAAAATCCAAATTATATTTTCCTGGACCTTTTAATCGATAAAGATGCAGTGGCAGGAAAATTCACGCTTCCTTTTGTGAAAGATACCAGGTTGGAATACGAATTAAAGAACAGGCAATCAGGTAACGGTAAGGATTATGCGCAGGGAATTACTTCCCGGGATTTTATTTACCTGGTAATGCCCGACCGTTTTTCAAATGGGGATTTTTCCAACGATAAGTTTGGGGATATGCTTGATACAAATTTAAACCGGAGTATACCGTTGTTGCGACACGGCGGCGATTTACACGGCATTGCCAATCACCTTGACTATCTCAAGGAATTGGGAATTACCAGCTTGTGGCTCACGCCTGTTTTACAAAACGATATGCCATTGGAAAAGGAGCCGCCCGGAGATATGAGCGGTTATCACGGCTATTGGATTACCGACCATTATTTAGTAGACAAGCGTTTGGGTACCAATGAAGATTACCGAAATCTCGTAAAGGCAGCGCATGCGCAGGGATTGAAAATAATACAGGATGCCGTATATAATCACGTTGGAGAAAAGCATTGGTTTATCACCGATTTGCCAATGCCGGATTGGATTAACCAATGGCCTGCCTACCAGGGTACCCATCATCGTGAGGAAGTGTTTATTGACCCGCATGCCTCAGTGATTGATAAAAAAATAATGGTAGATGGCTGGTTTGTACCACACCTGCCTGATCTTAATCTTGCGAACCCATACGTATCAAACTTTATTATTCAAAATTCGATCTGGGCTACACAGGAATTCGGTATTGATGGATGGCGGGTGGACACCTATAAGTACAATGATGAACATTTTTTAAATAAGATTAATATAAGACTTCATGATGAATTTCCCGGCTTGACGGTTTTTGGAGAAGTAACTTCCAACACCGTAACGGGGAGTGCTTATTTTACAAGAAATAATATTGCTGCGCCTTTCAAACACAACCTTGAAGGGGTGTGCGACTTTCCGCTTAGCTATGCGATGTTGGCCGGTATGAATGAGCCATTTGGATGGACCAATGGTGTGAATAAAATATACATGACTCTGGCACAGGATCTTTTATACAAAGATCCCAGTATGAATTGTATTTTTCTTGATAATCACGATATGGACCGGGTTTATTCTGTGATTGGTGAAGACCTCCTCAAATTCAAAATGGGTATAAACTGGCTGCTTACTTTAAGGGGTATTCCTCAATTGTATTATGGTACAGAAATTTTGATGAAAAATTTTAAAAACCCCAGTGATGCAGAGGTACGGCGTGATTTTCCCGGAGGCTGGGCGGGAGATGCCGAAAATAAATTCACTTCCGATGGAAGAACTACTGTCGAAAACGAGGCCTTCAATTACATTAAAAGTTTAGCAACTTATCGGAAAAATACTACAGCTCTAACTTCGGGTAAATTAATGCAATACATTCCTCAAAATGGATTGTATGTTTACTTCAGATATGATTCGTTAAAAACCATAATGGTGGCTTCCAACACGGCTGCTGCCTTTTCTGATATCGATCTTTCACGCTTTTCCGAAAGAGTCAACGGCTTTTCAAAAATGAAAAATATTTTCACAAATGAAATAACGGTTTTGGAAAATTTTGTCCTGGGCAAGCAGGAATGCGGCATCTGGGAGCTGTTGAAATAAACCACCAGGTTTTTTTCATTGGATTAATTTTAAGATTATTATTAAATGAAAAAAATAAAATGGCTACTTGCGATCGTTGTCCTTTTATTCCTTCTTTACTTAGTTGGGCCTGCACCAGATGCACCGGAATATTCAAAAAAACTGTATGACATTCCGGGCTCACCAGCTTTACTTGAGCAATACATTTCCAGGAACGAAAGTTTGCATCATTTAAAACCTGACAACGAAGCGCGAATTGTTTGGTATAGTGACAGTCTGAAAAACGTTACCGATTATTCATTGGTTTACTTGCACGGATTTTCTGCCTCTCAATTTGAAGGAGCGCCAACCCATACTAACATTGCAAAAATGTTTGGCTGCAATTTGTACCTTTCAAGGCTCGCTGAGCATGGAATTGATACAGTTGATGCACTTATTAACCTTACCGCAGAAAAGTATTGGGCCTCCGCAAAAGAGGCATTATCGATTGGGAAAAAAATTGGGAGAAAAGTGATCCTGGTTGGCACCTCAACCGGCGGCACAAATGCCTTACAATTAGCAGCGAATTATCCTGGTGATATTGCTGCTCTTATTTTATTATCACCCAATATTGCTATAAACGACCCGAATGCATGGATGCTTAATAATCACTGGGGGAAACAAATTGCCAACCTGGTGAAAGGCTCGCCCTACAATACAGCTTCAGACAGCAGCGCCCTTTATAAACAATACTGGAATTACCGCTACCGGTTAGAAGGTGCAGTGGCCTTGGAAGAACTCCTGGAAACTTCTATGACGTCAGAAATATTTCAGAAGGTAAGACAACCGGCATTACTGCTTTATTATTATAAAGATGAGCAACACCAGGATGCTGTTGTAAAAGTATCTGCAATGCAGCATATGTTTGATGAATTGGGTACCCGGGTAGATTTTAAGCGGGAAGTTGCCATGCCCGATGCAGGTGATCACGTGATAGGGTCAGCGTATAAATCGAAGGATGCGCAAGGTGTACAGAGGGAAATCGAAAAGTTCATGATAGCTACATTGCATCTGAAAAAACCGGAGGCTGATAGCCAGATTCCAAAAAAAATAAAGTATGGCCAGTAAATAAAATATCATCTTGAAACCAAAAAGCCTTATCAATTACTGAAATTTGATGACGAAATTGCCGGAAGTCAAACTGACAATACTACTATCTTTCATTTTGACTGAACCACTAAAGCTTCCCTTTGCAGTTCGTGTAGATGCCGAATAAGTGTCGATGTTGAAGCTAATCCCACTCCTTACAGATGTGAGTATATTTGATAATGTAGTGTTGTCATAATATTCCAGGGCAACGCTCATAGATTGTATATTTGACAAGTCACGGTTTAAGAATTCGTCCTCTAAAAAAACCGACATAACCAAGCCTGTATCTACCGAACAAAGTGTCGGACCGAAGAAGGTAAACCTGTTTTTCTCTGGTGTCATGATAGCTTTGGTAACAGGGCCGCAAAGTCTTTTTCCTTCGAAAAGAAAATTCCAGTAGGTGGTGTCAGAAGAATTTCCATCCTGGCATTTATCGCAAAAGAGGAGGTGTGTCGAAGGTGCGGGTAACTGGGCAGAATCGATACGTGGAATATTATTAAAAACTGAACTCCCTTCAAAACTGTATTCTTTGCTGCAACCCAGTGTACATGTAATAATCAGGTAAACAATTACAACAGATAGAAATGGAACATACTTTCTTAGCATCGTCAGACAGGTAAATAAACTCGAATAAATTTACAAAACTTCCGGCGCAGTCCTTAAACAATCTATTAATGAACTAAAAGAATTTTCCTGCTGAGCCTTATCCCGGCACCTGTTAACTTTAAAATATATGCGCCCTGTGGCAGATGCTTCGTGGAAATTATTGTTGACGTTTCCGTTGTATTTTGCAAGATGACCTGTTTGGCCATAGCATCGAATAGCTGCACTTTTACATTTCCGTGGCCTGGTCCGGGAATAGATATAAAAATTTGCTCATTTGCCGGACTTGGGTACACCGTTGCCGTGAGCCTGTTTGCCGGCTGAAGCACTACAATATTACTATAGGTGAATTTTCCATCAAGATCTGTTTCTATTATCCGATAGTACAGTATCGCAGGCTTTACATTTCTGTGCACAAATTCATAATTGCCTTTATTAGCGTCAGAAATATTTATTACACCCGCCTTTTCCCATGAAGTTCCATTTTCGCTAAACTCTATTTCAAAAATATCTGAGTTGATAGTAGGCGTGGCGACTGACCAGCAGATTTTTGCTGATGACCTGTCAATCCAGTCTGCATTAATAGAAGTAAATTTTACTGGCAGGGTGGCAAAATTAAAAGGGGTCGGCACGTTTTCCCCCATTTCGCTGGCATTGCCATTTAGGTTGGGGTCTGCAGCAGTTTGAGCACCATCATTTGACGAGTCTAAAATACTTACTAAGGCAGAATTTCCACCACCACCTATTGTAGCATTTCCGACAGCGGAATTCAAATAACTCGTACCAGAATTCAGGTTTGTAACGCGGCAGCTTAACCGTATTTTGAAAAAATAATCTGTATTCGATGAAGTATTATTTTTTAAAGTTTGACCTGCTACCAGCATGTTTTTGCTCGTCTTACCGTCATAAAAATTATTAAGTAATAACCCGCCTGCATTACTGCCTGGAACAAAAGCAATATTTACATTAGATACATTGGCAGCGCCAAAAACTGCAGCAAGATCGTCTGATACATTGATGTTATTAAGCGCCACATTACCCAAATTTGTTACATATACCTCATAAACGATATCTGCAGTATTAGCGTTCACTTTTACGGCACTGACCAATTGTTTTGTAACACCGAGAGAAGGCGTAATACTTGTATTGTCTACCGGTAATTGACCTGCCTGAAAAGTCTTTGCTGCGCTAAGCAAATTGGTATTAATATCATATTCAAAGTAATAACAATTTCCCGAAAAGTCAGTTCCGGCAAGTTCCAGCAGTCCATTCAGGTAAGCAATGCCAAAACAATCCTGCGGAATAATCGTAAGAAATGTGGCGGTGGCATTTAAATTGGTGCTGCTGTAATTGTGTATTTCGTATAAGCGGGATGGACTGCTGCCTAAGGTGGCAAACATTCTGCCGTTAGGCAATATAGTTAGGTCCCCGCTTGTGATGGCAGTGGGGAAATTACCCGC
>JBDSPQ010000453.1:0-6421 GCA_039930305.1 Ginsengibacter sp.
AGAAACGGAGGATTAATTTTTGCCTGCTGATCTTCTATAATATAGTCAGGCTTCGGATGGGGATTTATTTTTAATGCGGGGTCACCATGCAAAGCAATTTCTTCCATGTGGGTTCTTGAAAGATAATCTACAGCATTATTACCCCCACCCAGGTTGGTAATAACGCTTTTCATAATATTCCCAATACTATTGCCATAATTATCTACTCCTACCTGCCTGTAAAACTGGTCATCGTAATTATTAAGGTAAGGAGGGACACCCAAATGCGAGCTTGCCATAAAACCAATAGATCCACGCTGACTCGCCAGTACAAAATTTTCCGAAATAGATAAGCTGTTTTGCGTTATCCTTTGTGGATCATAAATATAATTATTACCGGCTGTGCAACCGCTTACCGCGAAGAAAGGATATCGTCCCTGATTTTGATAATAAGTCGGATCACTTAGGTTGAATTCCAGTGTATTTGCGGAGGAGTGGCCGAAATAAGATAGAAGGCTAATGCCTTCATTGAATAATTCCTCAATCCTTTTTCCGGAAATTAATTGAACGGCTGAATTGGACGATTTTGCAAATGTTTCCACTTTTCCACCATACAAAGTATCTTCAATAATATTCTTATATTGGTTCATGTAAAATTTAAACAGCTCACTTTCGGAACTGTCCTTTCCTCCAATTACATGCACTACATTTTTCATCCATAGCTTGTCACCCAGCGTTTCACTTCCTGATGCCTGTGCCACTTCATACTCCTTGATCTTCGCCAAATAGTTTCCTACTTCATTTCCTGAAATTACAGATAGCCTTCCCACCGGAATATTCGGCACAATGCTTCCATAAGGCGAAGCCAGGAGCATATCCGAGGCTGGATTACCAAAGGTGGGAACAAGGTTTAATTTATCAGCATAAGGCCCGCTTTGATTGAGCCGGTAGTCATTATAAGTAATGCCTTTCCCAATCAGGAAAACATATTTGGGAGAGGGGAAATTGTCTTTCGCATATTGAATAAAATTTTTAATACCTAGTGGATGCTTTTTTATGCCGAAAGCAAACTGGTCGATGAGGTCATCTGAGTTGTAAATTTTCACATTAAATCCACCGCCTGCAGCAGAACTCCGATAGTTTTTGTACAAATCAACATTGTTCACCCCGGCACCATTATTAAACAACACAGGATGGCTGATAATTAAATAATCCCCCTGGTTACCTGCAACGCTAAAATCCGTAAAATTTTTTGTAGCCAGATTACTGACGGTGTTGATCATTGAAGGGTCTTCGCTAATCAGGATAAATTTTCTCGCCGAACCAGAAGGAGGCAAGGCAAATTTTACTTTACCTGGTGAACTGGTTATATCGCCGCTGTATCTTTTATAGGAAGATAAATCAAGCAAGACCGGCGAAGCGACACCATAATTAAAATTATCTATTATTAGAAAATTGCCTGCAGACGCGGCAGGTAATTCAAAACTAAAATCTGTTTTATTATTGAAATTAAAGATGCTCGCATAAGTTAGTTCTACAAACGCCACGACCATTCTGTCATTCTTTTCGGCAGAAGTATTTTCAAATGTGATCGGTAAATATTTCGGACTCGAGAGGTAGCTGGCCGGTATATTATTAATGGTTTTTTTGAGGTAAGTAAACCATGGCATGGGCTCATCATCTACCACCGTATTAAAAAATTTTATCCTGATGGTTCGATCGTTTAGCGCATTTCCGGCAGCACCAAATTTGAAGCTAACATTTGGCCCTCCGGGATATACATTCAGGCTGTCAAAACCCCCGGATAGCCCAAAGCCGGGGAAAATATCCCCGGATGTCCAGCCCTCACCGATATCATAAGAAGAAGAATACACATAACTTCCGAGCGGCAATCCATACCCCACGTTGATCTGATTTTTAAAATAATTGCCGCGGGTATTTATAAAATAGGGTTCGGCAGGCAGCGTGTTGGCGGCAACGTTATTAGGTGTATTAATAAAACGAAGGTTATTTCCTGCAGGATTTACAGTTAAAAAATAAGCCGAGGTATCGGTTTGAAGACTATAATGATCACTGAGCTGGTAATCTACATCGCGGTACAACTTGGTGTCAGCTTGCCCGTCATTCATAATTCCCCAGAATTCCACGTAGCCGGATGAGCCTAAAACACCGGAAGCCGTGCTCGTATATAATGGCACCTGCTCTCCATTTCTCCAAAGCTGAAATTGCTCCGCAGGAACCGAACCGAGGGAAACAGCATTGATAGCTGATTGAGAAATTCTGAAAAGCCCGTTTTTCCCAACATGAAATTTATAATACGTTTTATTAAAATCTATCCAGCCGTTATTGTACGATTGGGAAAAACCGGCCATAGATAAAAAAATAAAAACCAATAAGAATATTCTTTTCATTTTCGATTGTTGAGCTCCTAATTTTCGTTTTTATTGAGATCAAATCTCAACGAAAAAATATGAGTGTATAGCGGATTTGATTGATTGGCAAGATTTGAAAACGCGTAGTCGATGCTCACATTTTTTATCTTGAAACCTGCCCCAAGACTTGGCTGGTACACCCACACTTTTTTTTGATTCAGCGTATCACCATCTGCCAGTGCTTTCTGAAAATTGTAAACGCCACCCCGGATAAAGAAAACGTTCTTTATTCCCACTTCCAGCCCGGCATGAGGGTCTACACTCACCGGGTCACCACTGATTACAGTATTTCGTTTTCCATCAAAAGTAAAATCAAGATCTGCTTCAGCCAGGAGGGTTACCGAAGAGCCAAGGGCAAAATTGTATGAATTTCCTATAGTTATCCTGGGTGCAGTAAGTTCAGTGGATTTTACGGGGATGTCATTTTTTGTAAGGTATAAAACCTGTTTTTCTTTTTCTGTAAAGGAAAATGACCAGGCATTGAACGTTGTAGTAATGTCTTTAGCAACTACTCCAAGACTCCAGTTATTTTTTTGCATTTTGAAACCTGCATCAAATCCGAATCCCCAGGCCGAGGCAAAATGTCCCACTTTCCGGTAAATTATTTTAGCATTCGCTCCAAAACTCATTTTCAGGTCGTCCTCGTCTCTAATTTTTTGTGCGAAAGAAAGCAGCACTGCATAGTCTGCTGAGGAAAAAGAAGTAATGTTTCCGTAATTGAGGCTTCCATCTGGTTCCACCAGGTAAAGTGTATTTGGAATGTCATCGACTGCAAATCGTAAAATGGATAGTCCCAGGGTTCTTTTGTTATCACTTATCGGTATGGCGACACTACCATAATCGTATTTACCTATATTATCGAAATAACTTGCATGCATGAAGCTAAGCGTAGGATAATCCTGAACACCGGTAAGAGCCCCGGGATTCCAGTATCCTGCGGTACCGTCGGATACTGATGCTACCTGGGCGGCACCCATTCCCAGCCCTCGGGCACCTGCGCCGATGTTGAGAAATTCATTAGAGTATTTCCTGAACTGTGCAAATCCTAAAGAGGGAAGTATTAATAAAGAAAGAATTTTTATGGACAGGGAAATTCTCATAAGTAAGAATGGATCGGTTTTATAGATAGATTCTGGGTACTTTCCGGGTAAATAAAACGGCTGATTTCACTTTATATTGTACTTGCCAGTTAGTTGCGCAACATTAAAATTAAGCAAAACTTCCACAAATATATTTGGATAGTTTTTTAGGTTATTTATTGAATCTTATATTAGATTTTGTGCGCTATTTTTGAACTTTTACACGGAAAGGTGTCAATCGTATGAAGTTTATGGAAGACGTAATAGCTGAACTGAAGTGGCGGGGATTAATCCAGGATATAATGCCTGGCACACAAGAGCAACTTTGTAAAGAGCGCACTACCGCATATGTTGGTTTTGATCCGACATCCGACAGCCTGCATATTGGCAGCCTGATCCCAATCATTTTGTTAGTCCATTTGCAAAAATTCGGACATGAACCAATTGCCCTCCTCGGTGGCGCCACCGGCATGGTAGGCGATCCTTCCGGCAAAAGCGAGGAGCGGAATTTCCTGAGTGCAGAGGTTCTGGGGCATAACCTTAAATCAGTAAAGGCGCAGTTGTCAAAATTCCTGGATTTTAGCGATGTCATATCAAATCCTGCACAAATGGTAAACAATTATGACTGGTTTAAAGAAATATCTTTTTTGGATTTCATCCGGGATGTGGGCAAGCATATATCGATCAATTATATGATGGCAAAAGACAGCGTACGCAAAAGACTTGACGCAGAAAACGGCATGAGCTTTACAGAGTTTACTTACCAGCTCGTGCAGGGCTATGACTTTTACTGGCTCTATGAAAATAAAAACTGCCGGCTTCAGTTTGGCGGCAGTGATCAGTGGGGAAATATTGTTACCGGTACGGAACTAATCCGCAGAAAATGTGGCGGTGAAGCCTTTGCCTTTACCTGTCCATTGCTTACCAAAGCAGATGGCAATAAATTTGGTAAAAGCGAAAAAGGAAATGTATGGCTCGATGCTTCAAAAACTTCTCCGTATAGTTTTTACCAATTCTGGCTAAATACTGCGGATGAAGACGCAGCGCGTTTTCTGAAGATTTTCACTTTTCTTAAAAAGGAAGAAATAGATGCCTTAGTTGAAGAGCATAAAGGGAATGAACATCATAGAATCCTGCAAAAAAAATTGGCCGAAGAACTCACTTGCTTTGTTCACTCAAGGCAGGATTTTGAATTCGCTCTCAAAGCTTCGTCCATTCTTTTTAGTAACGATACGGCACATGTACTGCGGGAACTATCTGAACAGCAACTATTGCAGGTAATGGAAGGGGTACCGGCCATGCAGATTACCAAAAAAGATTTTGAAGAGCAGCCTGATATTGCTACCCTTCTTGCCTACACGAAGATTTTCTCAAGCAAGGGCGAGGCTCGTAAAATGATTTCAGGAGGTGGTGTGTTGATTAACAAAGAAAAGATTTTAACTCCGGAAGAATCTATCAGTCCTGATAAATTTCTGAATAATAATTATTTACTGATTCAAAAAGGAAAGAAAAATTATTACCTGCTAAAAACTATCTGACAGCAATCTTAAACGCCGGTAAATTCTACACTGCTTTTTTTAACTTATTTACATCATGCTCCACATCCCGGTTGTATTCTTCAATATCCGGGATGAAAGTTCTTTCTTTTAAAAGAAATCCATTTCCTTTTTCGCAAAAATGAACTTTGATATTTTCTATGCTAATGGGATTGCCGTCCGGGATGTCAGCTATGTTACTGTGTACAATGTCGTGGCCATCTATGATCATTACCAGCCCGCTTCCAATAGCTTCCATCTTATTTCCATCGGTGATCAGCATGCCGGTATCTTCACCAAGACCTATACCAATTGCAGCCGGATTACTTGCTATTGCCTGGGCCAGCCGGCCAAATCTGCCTCTTTTTTCAAAATGGCTGTCGAATACCACATCATGCATAAACCCGAGACCAGTAGTGATTTTCACCTCTCCTTTCAGGTGCGCTGTGGTAGCATTTCCTTCGTAAATCATCGTATTGCTCATAGCCATTGCGCCGGCGGAAGTGCCAGCAATGATAAAACTTTCTTCCCCCTGGTAACGTGCGAGTATAAGGTTTAAAATATCAGTTCCGCCAAATGTTGAGGAAAGCCTAAGCTGGTTGCCACCGCTAAACATTACCACATCGCAATGCTTTATACGATCAAGATATTCATTGTCCATCGCATCAGCCCTGTTACGGATGGGCACCAGACCAATATCGGTACAACCTATTTTTCCAAAAGCGTTCAGATAATTTTCACCTACTTCGTTAGGTATGGTAGAGGCAGTAGTAATTACTTCTATCCTTACGTCGGGGCCCCCGGCTTCTTCTACAATGCGGCGAAGAATCCCCAGTTCAAAAAAATTGAGATTATTTCGAACCATTTCACCCTTTTCAAGATCGACGCCTTTGTCTTCCGCGCCGCCTATCGCAAATAGTTTTCCTAACGGATTGTGCATGCATTCAATTTTGATAAAAACATTGTTCCCTTCGACACAGAATATACTCATTATAAACAACGTCAAAATAAATACTCTTACAAAAATAACGGAATTGAAATAAAGACATTGTAAGCGGTCACCTGTATTTTTTTTTGAAACCTTATTTTTCCTACCTTACAAATTGGCACCTCTGCCAAATATCAAAAAATCAACTACCATCCCTTTTATGAAAATCGTAGAAATAAAAGTGCTTCGCGGTCCAAATTATTGGAGCATACGCCGTCCCAAGCTGATCCAAATGAAACTTGATCTTGAAGATATGGAGCAGCGGCCCACTCATACCCTGGAAGGATTTAAAGAAAAGCTCGAAAACTTATTGCCCGGTCTTTATGAACACAGGTGCAGTGAAGGCGTACCAGGCGGATTCTTATCTCGTGTAGATGAGGGTACGTGGTTGGGACATGTAATAGAACA
>JBDSPQ010000454.1:0-2998 GCA_039930305.1 Ginsengibacter sp.
TAATGTGCAGGTTTGTACCGCTGCTATGAAGTATGGTTTTAGAATCATAGAAGATCTTTGTGAAGGCCTCAATAATTGGATGGATGAAAAAGGCTTTGCAACGCTTAACGATTTTATTGGGAAAAGCGTGCCCACACTCACCCATTGGGAAGACCTCGATATTAACTATCATCATGTTGCCAACATCAACCAGGATAAATGCATTCATTGCGGGCTTTGCTTCATCGCCTGTGAAGATGCAGCTCACCAGGCGATAAGTCTTACTCACGGAAATCCATACAATATTTATGCAATTAAAGAGCCTGAATGTGTAGGTTGTAATCTTTGTCAATTGATTTGTCCTGTTACCGATTGCATCACGATGGTAGAGGACCGCGTCGCCCCTGACTACCTGAACTGGAAAGAATTCCAGAAGCGCGGGATGCCATTAAATGATCATTGATACTCATCCGCATGTTTGATTCTGGCTGAAATTTTTCAGAGACACGCGGTCTTTTTCTTATATTGCTTAACTTATTTTCACTAAAACATATTCATATGCTTGAAGAATTATTCAATCTCGTAAAAAATGCTGCTTCCGATTCGGTTATTAACAACCCTGAAGTGCCAAATGATAAAAATAATGCTATCGTAGCCGAAGCTACTAACACGGTAGCTTCCGGTTTACGTAACATAGTAGCCGGCGGAGGTGCACAGAATTTGGCCTCATTATTCGGAAATAAAGGATCGTCGGGCGGTGGGTTATTAAGCAACCCAATCGTGAGTATGATGATTGGCCATTTTGCAGGTAAGCTCATGAGTAAATTCAATCTTGGCAGCGGACAGGCGAATAACATTTCCTCCAGCCTGATACCAAATGTACTTGGTGGATTGATTAACCGGCATAATGATTCCTCAGATTCCGGATTTTCATTAGACAAGCTGCTTAACTCAATTACAGGGGGCAAAAGCGACGAAATCTTACAGAAACATCAAAGTGGCGGGTCCGGTGGAGGGCTTAGCGATATCCTATCCAAAGTGACAGGCGGAGACTCGGGAAGTGGCGGCGGGGGACTGATGGATATCGTTTCGCAACTTGCCGGTGGCGCTCAGCAACAACAGCAAAAGAATGGCGGCGGGGGATTAATGGATATTATTTCCGGTTTTCTGAAGTAGAATTTTCTTTAAATTTTAAATTTTGGATGCCTTCTATATTTTGGAAGGCATTTGCTTTTCTGACTCAACAGGTTTTCTTTTCTTTATCGCAGCTTTAAAAGTTTTACTTGTCTTTAAGCACTCAGTTTCCGCCTAAAACTCTATTTGGGGTAGCCAATTTATTTTGCCATGCAGCAGTTAGCCAATGTATATTCAGGCATTGTACTTTGCGTCGTTTTACATTTCCCTCAGCAATATTTTGCTGTATTTAGTTACCTTGGTCTGCGCAAACAACGCTTCTGCCAAGACTGTCGTCAATTTATTTTCAAAAATGAATATTCCAAACCGTGTTAATGTCGTATAGCATATTGAGTTCAGGCTGGAAGAAAACTGCTATTTATTTATTGTTGATTTGCTTGCACTTCTTTTTCTTTGAAATCAGCGTTGCACAAAAAAGAAATAATGTATGGACATTTGGCAACTTCACAGGCTTGAATTTTAACACTAATCCTGTTACACCTTTTCATTCAAAAGCTGCTGTCGGCAAGTTGCCATTTTACATGACCTCTATCTGCGACAAGGATGGAAACCTGATGTTTTATACAGACGGGAGGACCTTTTGGAACCGTGACAATAAGGTTATACCGAAATACAAAGATTATTGGCCATGGTCGGCTGATGTTATGCCCCTGATAGCGCCTTATGTAAATAAAGATTCGTTTTATTATATATTCGGGGTTGAGACTGCCCCCGATGATGGGTCTACCAGAAATCCCCACAAGCTCATCTATTTTACAACCCGAATGGACAACGCAGGTGATATTGGAGAGGTGGTATATCCAAGACCATCTAATAATCTTTTTGCCACTACTTTGCTTACAAATGCCTCATCGGTAATTGCGGGTACCGGACACTGTAACCAGGTAGATACCTGGATTATAGGTTATTCTCCGGGCGCTTTCTCCGCTTTTCTTATTACAGAAAAGGGTGTCAGCCCAAACCCTGTGGTGACAAACATTCCTGCCAATCTTCTCCTCTTGGAACAGCTGAATGTTGGTCTCGGTAATTTTAAAATGTCAGCAAATGGCGATCGGCTTGCATTTCCTAACAATAATAACAATACCATCATTGTTTATGATTTTGATAATTCAACCGGTATTTTCTCCAATCCACAAGTCTATCCCATCGATGAATTGGAGACAATAGAAGATGTGGAACTCAGCGCAGATGGAAATAAGTTGTTTTACGGCTCATGGGAACCAGCTGAGGAAGGTGACATAACCCTGCATTACTTATACCAGCTCGATCTGACTGGCAGCAGTCCTTTTGATATACTAAAATCCAAATACAGGATTAACCATGGTGGAAACAGAGCAGTTTGTATAAGGAGTTGCTATCGGATATATCGTACCATGCAGCTTGCGCCAGACGGCAGAATTTATATCAGTCGTCGTGATGGCGATTTCGGTTTGGACAGGAATATTGATGTCATAAACGAACCTTCAAAATATGGTATGGATATGGAATATTATGATAGTAAGGTCAACTTAAAGCAATCCCCCAAAGTCATTAGTTACAATTACATCCGGTCATCAAGTTTTACCCCACGTGAAAACAGTATCCAGTTTAAAAAAAATGCTTGTGCGGACCAGCCGGTAGAGTTTAGTTCCATTTACAACCGGCTTGATTCTATCCGGTGGGATTTTGGCGATCCGTCGTCCTCAGCGGAAAATTTTTCTGCCATCCCAAAGCCATCACATAAATACCCTAGTCCCGGCACTTATTTAGTAAAAGCCATCATCTCGAACAGATGCCTGAAGGATACAGCGATGGTGCAGGTTGTTATTGAGCCAAATATTGCCGT
>JBDSPQ010000455.1:0-6791 GCA_039930305.1 Ginsengibacter sp.
AACCCTCTACCGGCTACGGCCCCATAAAAGGCCGCACCAACAAAGGAGAATTAGATCAGCCAATCGTTACCCACCAGACGGTACAAATGGATAGAATGGCAGGTATTATATTTGATGGCGATGTACCCGAAGTTCCGGTGAACGGGGAGGAAGCTGTAAAAGATTTAAAGATTATTGATGCAATTTACAAAGCTGTGAAAACTGCTAATAAAATTGAATTGGCCCTGTAAAAAAATTGATGTTATTCTATCACCATTGATACCGGCAAACTTTTAACACGTTTAACTACTGTAGTAATACATGCCATCAGTGACATAGCACAGTTTTAAACTTTCAATTTGCATTGCGTACTCATTGTGGAAAGACTAGCAACCATCTTCTTTTGCTTCCGCCTGATCTCGTTTCGTTGAATCTGAAGTTTAAATAGTTTCAGTTGTTATTGATAATCGATTTGGTTTTTTATAAAAAACATACACTTCAATATCCTTCCGGAGTATTGTATTTTTATCTTGGATTTATTGTTGAACGACAAAATAAGATCTAATGAAAAGAAGAAAATTTCTTGCGACTACAGCGGCATTAGCAGCAACCTCAACGATTGTTGCCTTACCTTTACAAACTATGGACAATAAAAAACAACTCGTGCATCATGTATTTTTCTGGTTGAAAAATCCTGATTCCGTTACGGACCAGAAAGAACTGGTAAAAGGGGTAAAAACGCTGTCAAAAATTGAAACCATCCGCAAGATCCATGTAGGCATTCCCGCGAGCACCGAAAAAAGGGATGTCGTAGATTCAAGCTGGCATGTATCTGAGCTCATGTTCTTCGACGATGAAGCCGGTCAGAAAACCTACCAGGATCACCCGATCCATTTGGATTTTATAAAAAATTACGGGCATCTATGGGCGAAAGTAGTAGTGTATGACGTAGCAGAAATGTAGAAGGTTATTAAATTACTATTTGTACTGACCTGAGGTATTTTATTTCCTTAATGAATCTTTGGGGGGAATCCCTGGAATATATAACGGTTACGGATAGCCCAGCCCAATCAAATCCAATGATAACTTGACGTCAGCAATATCATAGCAACGTCTCCTCCTTGATTTCCCAAACCAGTGCGCTGGCGCCAAGGATTGCTGCGTCCGATTCTTTTAGTTCACTGAACAATAATTTTATTTTATTTTGGAATATAGGAAGCATATTTTTTTCCATGCTTTCTTTCACCGGATCCATCAAAATCTTTCCTGCTTTTATCACACCGCCAAATAGTATAATTGCTTCGGGTGAGGAAAACATTACAAAATTTGCCAGTGCTTCGCCCAATATTTCACCCGTAAATTTGAAGACTTCTTTGGCCAGGTTATCCCCCTTTAAGGCTGCTTCGTAAATCTGCTTTGAAGTGATGTCTTTATTCACCAGCTTACGCAAGAGGCTTTCCTCATTCAATCTTTCATTCAGCATTTCTTTTGCGGTTAAAGAAATCCCTGTAGCTGAAGCATAGGTCTCTAAAGTACCACGCATACCGGTGCCCCAATGCAATCTTCCACCTGGCCGTATCGTGGTATGGCCCAGTTCGCCAGCGAAGCCATCGTGTCCATAAATTAAGTGTCCATTTGCTACAATGCCACTGCCGACGCCGGTACCGAGGGTAATCATAATAAAATCTTTCATCCCCCTTGCCGCGCCATACATCATTTCGCCTACTGCCGCCGCATTGGCATCATTAGTAAGCGAACAGGGTTTTTTAAATTTTTTTGTGATAAGCTTTGCCAGTGGAATGATGCCTTTCCAATGCAGGTTAGGCGCATATTCTATCGTGCCGGTGTAATAGTTTCCATTTGGTGCTCCCACGCCAATACCTCTTATGAGATCCATGCCGCCCACCTTTTCTATCGAAGGCCTCAATTCATCAAAGAGTTCTGCAATGAATTTTTCGATATCAATATGTTTATTAGTAACAATATCGCCTTTGTGAAATATATCCCCCCTGTGATTTACAATTCCAAACTTGGATGTGGTGCCACCTATATCAATGCCTATCGCGAATTCCAATGGTTGTTCTGACTCAGGTTTTTTCATGCTGATGATTGTGAAATTTTTTGAAATATTACGCGGGAGTAGTGTCAAATGCGCCCTCGGCTGAAGTAATCTCATCAACATCATCCACCGGTGTTTCATAGTCGATACCTTGTCTCTTTAAAACACCTTTTACTATAAATGCAAACAAAGTAATGTAGGCGAAACAAATTACCGGCACCCAATATGACTGGTGAATTCCATAGCCAACAATGTCACTCTTCGATTGAAGAAAATCTGCAAGCTTGCCTTGTATAGGTGGAATAATTCCACCGCCAAGAATCATCATAATCAGGAATGCCGATCCTTGTGTAGTAAATTTCCCCAGCCCCGCAATTGATAACGTAAAAATTGCCGGCCACATTATGGAGCAGAATAATCCGCCACTGAGAAACGCATAAATAGCAAGCGTGCCGGTACTGAACAAGCCAATAAGCATACCGGCCATGCCCAACAGACCGAATATGAGGAGCGTGCGTGCCGGTTTATCTTTACTTACATAAAAAGCACCTATTTGTATTATCACACAAATAATGTAATAATAAAGTATCCTCACGTCGTGTTTTGAAATGGCATTAACTGCAAGTACAATTGCAAATGCTACCAACGGAACTATAAACGTGAGCAATTGTTTTGTTGCAGGTTTTAGTTCAAAAACTGAGATAGAACCTACCCAGCGTCCGATCATCAGGCTACCCCAGTACATAGAAATGAATACCGCGGCCTGGGAAGATTGAAAGCCTCCAAAATCCGGTTGCTTTAATAATTCTGCTAAGTTACTAACGATCGACACTTCAACACCCACATACACAAAAAGGGCTAACATGCCAAGAACCAACTGCGGGTATTGCATGGCACCCCATCCTTCCGGCTTTTTTCGGGCGCTCATATTGGATACGATTAAGCTTAGTACAACGACAGCCAGCGCTCCGAAAAGCCACTTCATGCGGTACGTTTCGAGATTATGCTTTTCTAAATCGCTCATGTTTGGCATTTCGGTCTTATAACTATTAAATACAGGTACAAACATTATTATCAGCAAGCCTGTCATAATTAATAATGAATACAAAGCTTTATTTGCTTTTTCTGTTTTCTCAGTAGAAATACCTGAGGGTACTTTTTTAGAAAAATAAAATAAGGCGGCAGCACCTATAAAGAGTATCCCAACGCAGGTATACAATACAATTACTTTCCCCAGTCCGAGGCCTGCAATTTGGTCATCTGTAACGGTAGCCGTGGTACCAAAGAGGGCAAATGCTACTACGAGTGGTCCGATCATGGTGCCAAAGGAATTGATGCCGCCTCCAAGATTCACCCGGCCTGTACCGGTCGAAGGATCGCCCAACAAAATGGCAAATGGCTGAGCGGCAGTTTGCTGAAGCGAAAAACCCAGGGCGACGATAAACAATCCGACGAGCATGCCGGTAAAAGTATTTGCGTTGACGGCAATAATCATCGCAACGGCACCTAATGCAGAAAAAAGTAATCCATACACGATGCTTCGTTTATAACCCCACTTTGCCACAAGATCCTTACCACCAAATGCCCCGTAAGCAAACAATGCAAGAGCGCCAAGATAGTACGCGAGATAGAATGCAAAGTCTATCAACTGGCTTTGAAACTGGTCGAGTTGAAAATAATGTTTGCAAAAAGGAATGAATATGCTGTTACCCGCGGCTATAAAGCCCCAGAAAAAGAAAACGACAATTAGTGTACTGAGGGCGCCGTAGTTAGTTGGAATAAATTTTCCACCGGTAGCTTTTGGTTTCGACATAGTCATTGCTGGAGTAGCCATCGTAATTTTTTTAAACCTGAAAGTAGCGGAATTTTTTAAAGGTATCAATTTTGATTAATAATTTTTTAATAGCAAAATGATGCTTAATTTGAAGCAACTTTTTTTGATCGTATGGAAATATTACATGTAAGCGCCGAGTGTTATCCTGTTGCGAAGGCTGGTGGATTGGGAGATGTGGTAGGTGCGTTACCGAAATACCAGAATAAGTTTGGGCACATAGCCAAGGTCGTTATGCCAATGTACCGGACAAAGTTTTTATTTGAACATTCTTTTGACGTAGTGCACAAAGGATCATTTGGACTTTCGCATTATTGGTTTGATTACACTATTATTAAAGAATCTGACAATACTACGGGATTCGATCTCTACCTGGTAGACATTTATGGAATTCTGGACAGGGAAAAAGTTTACGGCTATGATGATGACACGTTGCGCTTCACCGCATTCCAGATTGCAGTCGTTGACTGGATCAGCAAATGGAATCATAGCCCTGATATCGTGCATGTGCACGACCATCATACAGCGCTGATCCCTTTCATGATGCAGAACTGTTATGCCTACAAGCACCTCTCTTATATAAAAACAATCCTGACCATTCACAATGCGCAATACCAGGGATGGATGGGTTGGGATCAATCTTCCTATATACCTGAGTGGGATCCTTTTAAATGGGGATTACTCGAATGGGACAAAACCATTAACCCGCTCGCCTGCGGCATTAAATGTGCTTCGAAAGTCAACACAGTTAGCCCTGGTTACCTGGAGGAATTGAGGTATGATGCCAATGGACTGGAAATGTTGTTTGAGTTCGAAAAAGGCAAATGTTTTGGAATATTAAATGGTATTGATACAGAGGTATGGGATCCTGCCACCGACACATACATCGCGGAAAATTTCGGCATTGAAGATTATGAAGAAAAAAAGCGAATTAATAAAAAGATATTGTGCGATGAATTCAACCTTGATGGAAGTAAACCGCTGATTGTATTTATTGGGAGGTTAGTAGGGGAAAAAGCAGCTGATTTGTTACCTGCTGCTATTTCAGATTCCATACACTACATGGAAGGGAAAATGAATTTTTTGGTTTTGGGAAGCGGTGAACCCGAAGTGGAATCGCACCTGGAATATTTAAAAGGAGAATTATTTGGCTATTACAATTCACGGATTGGTTACAATGAAAAGCTGAGCCACCAGATGTATGCAGGCGCTGATTTTCTGTTAATGCCCAGCAGGGTAGAGCCGTGTGGGCTGAACCAGATGTACGCATTGAGATATGGTACGATACCAATGGTAAGAAATACCGGTGGGCTGAAAGACACCGTTCAGGATTTTGGCGGTGAAGGTGGTTATGGCATTTGCTTTAATGTAGCGTCAGTGGGGGATATCTGCCATTCTGTTTATAGGGCGGTGCAGTTATACGATCAGCCGGAAAAATTTGGTAACATAAGGAAAAGGATCATGCAAATAAATAATAGCTGGGAGAAAAGCGCAGAAACATATATACAACTATACAATCTTTGATAGGTCTTTAACGTGAAGTTTTCGTATCATTCAATTAAATTTCCCCCCGGGGACTAATATTTATATCATCTCAAATATCTAAAACCAAAAATCATAATTATGTGGATTAGTAAATCTCTGGTAGCAGTTATTCTCGGCGGCGGAGCAGGCACACGGCTTTTCCCGCTTACTGCAAACAGAAGCAAACCTGCTGTGCCCATCGCGGGAAAATACAGGCTCGTGGATATTCCGATTTCCAATTGTATCAATTCCAGCATTAATAGAATATATGTCTTAACGCAGTATAATTCTGCATCCCTGAATAAGCACATTAAAAACACATACCAGTTCAGCGCATTTAGTACAGGCTTCGTGGATATCATGGCTGCTGAGCAAACCCCGGATAACCCGCAATGGTTCCAGGGTACGGCAGATGCGGTCCGGCAGTGCCTGCGGCATTTGGAAAATCATGAGTTTGATCATGTGTTGATTTTATCTGGTGACCAATTGTACCAGATGGATTTTGGGAGCATGTTTCGAAACCATGAAAAAAATGGCGCGGATATCACGATAGCCACCATTCCTGTTACAGAAAAAGAAGCAACAGAATTTGGTATACTGAAATCGAATGATGAACAGAAGATCACGTCGTTTATAGAAAAGCCAGGTTACGATAAACTCTCCGATTGGGTAAGTGATACAGGAAGCGTAATGCAGGGACTGGGAAGAAACTATCTTGCTTCCATGGGCATCTATCTCTTTAAACGTGAACTTCTTTTCAAGCTATTGATGTCAGCGAATAAGGACGCGACCGATTTCGGTAAAGAAATTATCCCTTCTTCAATAGTAGATCATAAAGTATTTAGTTATCAATATGACGGGTATTGGACGGACATTGGGAATATTGGTTCTTTTTTTGAAGCAAATCTTGCTCTTACAAAGGATGTTCCTGAATTTAATTTTTTCGACAATTCAAAAAAAGTGTACAGCCGGGCAAGAATGCTTCCTCCCGCAAAGATAAGCGGGTCGAGGATGGACAATACCCTGGCTGCAGACGGGTGTATTATTCATGCAGAGCGTATAGACAGATGCGTTATAGGTATCAGAACAAGGATTGGCCATGGCTCGCACGTCACCAATAGCTATTTGATGGGCAGCGATTTTTACGAAACCATTGAAGAAATGAACTATGCAGCAGAAAAGGGCCTGCCGAAGCTTGGTATCGGCGACAATTGCCATATCAATAATGCCATTGTAGATAAGAATTGTCGCATAGGCAATAACGTTAGGATCGAAGGCGGTAGTCATCTGCCAAATGGTGATCATGCGCTTTACACCGTTAAGGATGGAATCGTTGTGATTAAAAAAGGCGCTGTGCTTCCTGATGGATTTACTATATAGATTCTTGATGTTTTTGTA
>JBDSPQ010000456.1:0-4765 GCA_039930305.1 Ginsengibacter sp.
CTTCCACACTGTTAAATGAGATAGTAAGTATGAACAGCGCCGATAATAATTTCAAATAATGCTTCATTGTTTTAAGTTTAAGTTTAATAAGATTGACCAAAGCAATCTGACAAATGTTCTTTAACCACACTCATAACCAAATTCAATGCCTGAAATTAAAGAAGGAGCAAAAATCATGTGAAAGAAGGATTTAGGCGGGCAAAAAATTGTAGTTTTGCCATAATATTTAGTTTATGAATTTTAATAATCCATCTACGCAGGAATTGACTGATATTGATCTACTGACAGATCAGGATCATGGCTGCCAATTAATAGTATGGAATGATGATGTAACGACATTTGAATGGGTGATAACCACTTTAGTTGAAGTTTGCAAGCACTCCACCGAACAGGCAGAGCAGTGTGCCATGATTATCCACTCAAAAGGTAAATATTCTGTTAAAGAAGGTTCGTACGATGTTTTAAAGCCGATGTGCGATGCCATCACCGAGCGTGGCATTGGAGCAACCGTTGAAGAACTTTCGGAGCATTAATTCCCCTACACATTCTTTGCATTTATTTTCTGTATCACCGGCAATTATAATTTCTTTAAATGCCATTTTTAATGCATCCCGGCCAGGTAGATTTCCCGCCAACTGAAATGGCCGATGCTGAAACCGGACTGCTCACCATCGGCGGCAACCTTACCTTCAATACATTGATCAATGCATATTCATCCGGTATCTTCCCGTGGTATAATGAAGGGGAGCCGGTATGCTGGTACACACCTGATCCAAGATTTGTCTTGTTTCCGGGGGATTTAAAAATAAGTCACAGCATGAAGTCCTTAATCAACAGGAATATTTTTGAGTTCACCTGCGACCAAAGCTTTAAAGAAGTAGTAAGAAATTGCCGTATTGCAAAAAGAAAAACAGAACCCGGAACCTGGATCACTGATGACATTGAAAATGCCTACAACCTGCTTTTTGAAAAGGGCTATGCCCATAGTGCAGAGTGCCGCAAAAACGGAAAACTTGTTGGTGGCCTGTACGGGGTTCAATTGGGAAAGGTATTTTTCGGTGAGAGCATGTTTAGTAACGAAAGTAATGCCAGTAAATTTGCCCTGATAAAATATGTTCAGCATTTGAAAACATTACATGTTGGCTTGATAGATTGCCAGGTCTATACGCCACATCTGGCAAGCCTGGGAGGAACTTTCATTACAAGAAAATCCTTCAATGAACTCCTGGAAACATTAATTAATTAGGGCCACCTTTTTGTGAGGATATCGTGCAGCATGCTGAAAAACGAGATTACGAATAAAGTCGTTTTCTGCATGGGGAGTAAGATAATTTTTCAGATCGTCAATTGCTTCAAATGCCATATCAGATGGAACATAACCCATTCCAAAAAAACGTCCTTTTTCAATTAGAATGCAGCTTTGCTCTTCCCTGCTCAAGCCTTCATCCACCAGTACAAAACTGGGCAGTTCATTATTCAGGTGATGGATGCAGGCATTTACTCTTTCATTATAATTATCCGGAGACTCAATGTGCTCGCAGGCGCCATGGCACTCATTGCGGAGTAAAGCCTGGCACGACACTGTCTCTGCCTGCAAAAAACAAAGTTTGGGACATAACCCAAAATCCTTAACAAGCCTCCTCAGCAATAAATGGCCTTCTGTAAGCAGAGCAAATGAATAAAGTGGCGTCATGTGCTTCCGCTTTTTTTCAATTCCCAACCGGATATAGCCTTTGCGGTCTTCAAAAGAATACAGCCCATAGGATTGTTCGAATCTTTTCTGGCTGCGGTTCTCTTCAGGCCACAGTTTCTTTATTTCAAGGCTTTCCAGGATAAAGGCCATCAATTCGGTCGCCGTTGCTTTATAGCTGATGTTATAGATTTTTTTTATAAACTCCTGCTTCTGCCGGTTCACCTTATTGTTGGAGAAATGGCTGCTGACTCTCTGTTTCAGGCTCTTAGCTTTTCCAACGTAAATTACTTTGCCTTTTTTATCATGAAAATAGTAGACGCCCGGCTGATGAGGCAAAGTTCCTACGATTGCTGACGAAATATTTGGGGGCAGATATTGTTCTTTACTTTTTGCTTTGAGCATCTCCTTGATGCAACCAGCCGAATCACACCTTAATAAATGGTGTAATAGCTTACACGTAGCCTCCGCATCTCCGCTGGCCCGGTGCCTGGACGAATTTTCTATGCCGAGATGAAGGCATATTTTCCCCAATCCATAACCAGGAAGCCCGGGCAATATTTGTCTTCCGAGCCGGACGGTGCAAAGCTTCCTGGAGTTGAGTTCATAACCACTTTTCAACAAGTGGTGTTTCACAAAAGAATAATCGAAATTGACATTGTGCGCTACAAATATTTTGCCTTCGAGCAAAGTATAGAGTTCATCCGCAATACTGCTGAATGGCCTTTCAAACTCCACCATATCGTTAGTAATACCGGTTAATGCTGCCACATATCGAGGAATAGTGTAGTGCGGATTTAATAAAGTAGCAAACTCCTGAAGAATTTTTTCGCCGTCTGTTATAAACACAGCGATCTCCGTTATACCGTTGGAAGCGGCATATCCCCCGGTCGTTTCAATATCAACAACAGCGTAAAGCAATGAGCAGGTTTTAAAATGTAAACTTAAAACTTCTTGTCAAAATAGAACCTCCCGATTTAATTACATTTGCAGCTAAAGCAATTTTTTTTGGATTTATATGGAGTTAAGTAAAAATTACATCCCCGAAACTGTTGAAGATAAATGGTATGCTCATTGGCTTTCAAAAGAATATTTTAAGAGCGTACCGGATGGCAGGCCATCCTTTACCGTAGTGATTCCGCCACCGAATGTAACAGGGGTCTTACATATGGGACATACCCTAAATGAAACCGTGCAGGACATACTCGTAAGGAAGGCGCGGATGAGTGGCTTCAATGCTTGCTGGGTGCCCGGCAGCGACCATGCGTCCATTGCTACAGAGGCAAAAGTGGTCGATATGTTGAAAAAAGAAAAGAATATTGACAAACATTCACTTTCGAGAGAGGAATTTTTGAAATATGCTTTTGAATGGAAAGAAAAATATGGCAACATTATTTATCACCAGGTAGCGAAGCTCGGGTGTAGCGTGGATTGGAGCAGGGTAACTTTCACCATGGATGACCACTACTATCGGGCAGTCATAAAAGTTTTCGTCGAGCTACATGAGAAAGGGTTGATTTACCGTGGCGCAAGAATGATCAATTGGGATCCGGAAGCCCAGACGGCATTGAGCGACGAAGAAGTAGAATACAGGGACGTAACCGGAAAGCTATATTATATTAAATATAAAATTGCAGGAGCGAACAGTGATTCAAACGAAGAATTTATAACTATAGCAACGCAGCGCCCTGAAACAATTATGGGCGATACTGCTGTCTGCGCCAATCCGGGAGATCAGCGATATAAAAGTCTGCAGGGTAAAAATGTATTGGTGCCGCTGATCAACAAAGAAGTGCCCGTAATTTATGATGAATATGTGGACATAGAATTTGGAACAGGAATTTTGAAAATAACCCCTGCCCATGACATCAATGATTATAACATCGGTTTGAAACACAACCTGCAAGTGGTTGATACGATTAACCCGGACGGGACTATGAGTGAGGCTGCACAAATTTTCATTGGCGAAGATCGTTTTGCGGCCCGGAAAAAAATTGTAGAGGCACTGCGTGAACAAGGTCTCCTTGTAAAGGAGGAGGATTATCATACAAGACTTGGATTCAGCCAGCGAACTAACGCAGTCGCAGAGCCGAAAATATCCACCCAGTGGTTTTTGAAAATGAAAGAGATGGCCGCCCCGGCTTTGGAGGCTTTCAATTCCGGAAAAGTTTCGATTCACCCCGGCGATAAATTTTCAGCTACTTATAGATATTGGATGGAGAATGTAAAAGACTGGTGCATCAGCCGCCAGCTTTGGTGGGGTCAGCAGATACCTGCCTGGTACGATGGGGATGGAAATGTATTTGTGGGTAACACGAGAGAAGAAGTATTGGAGAAGGCTGCAAAGATAAACCCTGCAATAGGTATGGAAGAACTGGTACGGGATGAAGATGTATTGGATACCTGGTTTTCCTCCTGGCTATGGCCAATAGAGGTTTTCAATGGCATTACACAGCCGGGAAATCTTGATATAAAATATTATTATCCTACCTCAGTACTGGTGACAGGACAAGATATTATTTTCTTTTGGGTAGCACGCATGATCATGGCAGGCATGGAATTTATGGATGAAAAACCTTTCAGCGACGTTTACTTCACGGGAATGGTTAGGGATAAACTTGGCAGGAAGATGAGCAAACAATTGGGCAACAGCCCGGATCTGCTCGAGTTAATTGAGAAGTTTGGGGCAGATGCCGTTCGTTTCGGCATCATGATCTCCTCTCCTGCAGGAAATGACCTTCTCTTCGATGAGGGTAGCCTGGAACAAGGGAGATTCTTTAACAACAAACTATGGAATGCACTAAAGCTTATAAAGATGTGGGAGGTAAGGCAAGCTAACATCGGAAATAATCTTTCGCCCGATACTTTTGCTATTGAATGGTTCCGAAACAGGCTGCAGGAAGCCGGAAATGAAGTTGAACGATTGATGCGGGAATTCCGGCTAAGCGAAGCGCTCAAAACAATTTATTCATTAGTTTGGGACGATTACTGCAGCTGGTTTCTGGAATGGATAAAACCTGAATACGAGAAATCAATTGAGAGGGAAACTTACCATGCAGCCATCTTATTTTTTGA
>JBDSPQ010000457.1:0-3039 GCA_039930305.1 Ginsengibacter sp.
CAGTTATAAACAGTTTTTCAGGATTGCCATCGTATGGGGAAAAGTCCGGTTTGCTGGCCATTTTATTTTTTTGTATTACATCGTCAATAAATGCACAGAGTTCGCTTCGGATTTGGTATGATGCGCCAGCTACAATGTGGGAGGCCTGTGTACCCATCGGCAATGGACGCCTGGGGGCTATGCCGGACGGTGGTGTATTAAAAGAAAATATTGTACTGAATGATATCACACTGTGGTCAGGCGCAGCGCAGGATGCCGATCAAGCAGAGGCCTATAAATACCTTCCCGAAATCCAGCAACTTCTTCGTGAAGGAAAAAATATAGACGCTGAAGCTGTAATGGCGAAGCATTTTATTTGCCAGGGACCCGGCTCCGGGACAGGGGCAGGTGCTAAAGTGCCTTATGGCAGCTACGAGATCCTGAGTAACCTGGCATTAAATTTCAATTATGGTAAAGACAGTTCCGGTTTACAACGTTCCAAATATATGCGAAGCTTATCGCTGGATAGCGCAATTGCCAAAACTTCATTGGTAATTGATGGTATAAAATATGAAAGAGAGTACCTCTCCAGTTTTGATAAAGATATTATTGCGATTCGGGTGAGTGCGTCTGCCCCAGGCAGCATTAGTTTTTCCGCCGGCCTTACACGTCCTGAAAAATATCATACAAAAACTGACGGCCCGGAATTGATCATGGAGGGACAACTTAGAAACGGGGTTGATGCACATGGAATGAAATATATGGTGCGGTTGCAGGTAAAAAATGAAGGTGGGTACGTAACTTACGGAGACAGTCTGTTGACTGTTTCTAACGCCAACAGTGCCATTATTTATATTTCAGCCGCAACAGATTTCAGAGACAGCGGCTATGTGTCTGCGTCAGAGAAGGCGCTACGGCAGGCAATGGATCAATCGTACGCTTCGCTAAAAAAAGTTCATATTCAAAAGTTCCAAAGTTTATTTAATAGAGCGAGCCTGCAGCTTGATGGTGATTACAGAGATAGTATTCCAACTGATGTTCGCCTGCAGCGATTCGGCGAAACGGGAAAGGACAATGCTCTCTGTGCTTTGTATTTTCAGTTTGGACGCTACCTGCTGATCTGCAGCACGCGCCCGGGTTTACTACCGCCGAATCTGCAGGGCTTATGGGCTAATACGATTCAGACTCCATGGAATGGGGATTACCATTTAAACATAAATATCCAGATGAATCACTGGCCACTGGATGTTGGAAACCTTGGAATGCTCAACGAACCTTTTTTTAGTATTGTAAAAACGCTCGTAGCACCGGGCGAAAAGACTGCAAAGTCGTATTACAATGCACCCGGTTGGGTGGCACATACGATCACTAACGTATGGGGCTACACGTCGCCGGGTGAACATTATTCGTGGGGATCGTTCAATACCGGTTCTGCCTGGCTGTGTGCAATGCTCTGGCGGCATTATGAATTTTCACGGGACAAAGAATACCTGGAGAAGCTCTATCCTGTTATCAAAAAATCTGCAGAATTCTATTTGTCTTTTCTGGTGGAAGATCCTAAATACGGATGGCTGGTTACCTCGCCCTCCAACTCGCCGGAAAATGCATTTATCCTGCCTGACGGGAGGGAAGCGCATGTTTGCGAAAGCCCAACCATCGACAATCAAATTCTAAGAGCACTGTTCCAGTCCGTTATTGACGCTTGCAATATATTGAAGGTCGATGATAGCCTGCGTTCCGGGTTGCAGTCTGCCTTGAAAAGACTGCCGCCCACCAGGATAGGAAGCGATGGCCGCATCATGGAATGGTTGGAGGAATACAAAGAGGCGGAGCCGCATCATCGTCATACCTCACACTTATGGGGCCTGCATCCGGGAAACGAAATCACCGAACAAACGCCGGCCTTAGCTAATGCAGCCAAAGCCACCCTGGAAGCGCGGGGCGATGACGGTACCGGCTGGTCGCTGGCATGGAAAATTAATTTCTGGTCGCGCCTGCATGACGGCGACAGGTCATATAAATTATTGAAGCGATTGCTAAAGCCTGTCTTTGGTACCGGCTTCGATATGAACAGCGGGGGAACTTATCCTAATTTATTTTGCGGCCACACGCCCTACCAGATTGATGGGAACTTCGGTGGCACTGCAGGCATTGCGGAGATGCTATTGCAAAGTCATGCCGGCTATATAGAGTTGTTGCCTGCCCTGCCAAAAGAATGGGCAGACGGTAGTTTCGAAGGTTTGTGTGTAAGAGGTGGCGGTGTTCTTTCAGCAAAATGGAAAAATTATGAAGTCGAAAGTATCAGGTTGACTGCAACTGCGGCAAACACTTTTCGTATCGCATTGCCGGGGACGCGGCCATGGCATGTTTGGAAGAACGGTGTAAAAATCAATCCAATGTTACACGACAGAATGCTGGAATTCAAATTGCAAAAGAGCGATATTTTATCAATATCTCCATGATGATGCGGTATTTAAGTCGATACGAATTTGTAATTCATGGACTTAAAGTAAGCGTGAAGATTTATTGCGAATGTGATTAATAATTTTATTTAGCGATAGCTTCTAACACTTTCGTCTTAACAGTGTAAAGCCCGAAATAATTTGAATGACTGATAACATGCCTAAGACGGTACGAGGAAAAGGCAGGAAAGGTGCTTTCCTAGGCCTTATAAACATTTCCGTAAGTATGGCTCCGGCCATTAATCCCAATAATAACACGTTGCCATAAAAAGAAGTTACTGTTTTGTACCGGTTGTTCCGGCAAACTATTGAAATAGAAAACAGAAGCACTACAACCAGTTCAATCGTTCCGGTTACATACATTACACTGCTCCGTCAATTTTTAAATATTTACCAAATTGTGCAAATCCCGTTTCGCTTTTTTCGGAAGCCCCCAGCTTAGGGATTGCAAAGTAAAAAAGTACTAACTACCGAACATGTTTATGCTTTCCCGGAAAACTGACTTCATGACTGCTTCATATTTTAAATCATTTTTTTTATGCGGTTGGCGCACTACCAATTTATTTTTCAAAGAAAGTAAATAGTCATAAAATTGTTC
>JBDSPQ010000458.1:0-3705 GCA_039930305.1 Ginsengibacter sp.
AGGCCTTTTTTGAGGCCTAACCAGGATGGAATAGATTGCAGGTTGTTTTGCCTGTCAAACTCTTCGTCCTGCAAAGCATAGATAATATCAAAACCACTTACCCAAAAAAGTACTGCTAAGGAAAACAACACAGGGACCCAGTGAAAACGTCCCGCAACAGCAATATAGGCGCCGATGGGTGCAAGACTCAGCCCAAGCCCAAGCACAAGGTGGCAGAGTGGTGTAAATCTTTTAGTATAGCTGTAAAATAAAATAACAAACAACGCAACAGGTGCTAAAACGAGACACAATGCATTAATAAAGTACGTAGTGATCAAAAAGGCTATGCAATTCACGATAACAAAAACAAGGGCATTTCTTTTACTGATGGCGCCCGTTGGTATTTCACGAATTGCCGTCCGTTTGTTGCCTGCATCAAATTTCGCATCGAGCCACCGGTTAAACGCCATAGCTGCGCTGCGTGCGAAGACCATACATAGTACCACGAGTATTAAAAGAAAATACCACGGCTTGTAAGTTTGAAAATTCATTGCCTGCAGGCCAAGAAAAAATCCGATGAAGGCGAAAGGCATAGCAAATACCGTATGAGCAAAGGCGACAAGAGATAAATAACTTCCTACTTTCGCTCCCACGCCAGGCGTAGGAATCACCTTCGCCTCTGCGTTATATTCTGCATTCTTTTTTATTGCTTGCATAAGATTAAAACATTCTGTTAGACCGGTAATTGGTGAAATGTCCGCACCATTTCCCACAACACAATTCCCGCAGCGACTGAAATATTCAATGAATGTTTCATCCCGTATTGGGGTATTTCGATACACCCATCGCATTGGGAGATGGTATCTCCCTCTACTCCGTTTACTTCATTTCCAAAGACAAAAGCCACCTTGTCTTGCCCGGGTTGTGAAAATTTTTCAAGTGAAATGCTGCCTTGCGCCTGTTCAATGGAGTACACACGAAAATCATCAGCTTTCAATTCGTCAATTGCCAGCTTTGCATCGGGAAAATATTTCCAATTGACAGAATGCTGCGCGTCCAGCGCAGTTTTATTTATCTCTTTATGGGGCGGGGTCGCAGTATACCCACAGATATAGATAGATTGAATAAGGAATGCGTCGGCCGTCCGGAATACACTCCCAACATTATAAGCACTCCTGATATTCTCCAGTACCACCACCACGGGAATTTTCTCCGCACGCCGGAATTCCTCCACCGATTTTCTATTCAATTCATCCATTCCCAGTTTTCTCATCAAAAGACTATTAATTTGCAAAAATACTTCAATTAAATAATTGCCCCCGTTGCAACTACTGCGATATGATGACATTTAGAAAGTATTTGAACTTTTAATTTCAATTTAATCATGGCCTCTGCGGATACTCCTTTAATGAAACAGCATAACGCCATTAAGGCGAAATACCCGGATGCTATTTTGCTGTTTCGGGTTGGAGATTTCTATGAAACATTTGGCCAGGATGCAGTCACTACTTCGCGGGTATTGGGAATTACGCTCACAAAAAGAAGCAGCGCTTCGCCAACTGCAGCCGAACTTGCGGGGTTTCCGCACCACGCTCTCGACACTTATTTGCACAAACTCGTGAAAGCAGGTTTTAGAGTGGCCATCTGCGACCAATTGGAAGATCCGAAGTTGGCAAAGGGTATTGTAAAACGCGGCGTCACGGAATTGATCACTCCGGGTGTCGCGACAAATGACAAATTGCTGGAGCATAACAACAATAATTTTCTCTGTGCAGTTTATCTCGCTGAAAATAATACCGGTGTTTCCTTTTTGGACATATCAACTGGGGAGTTTTTCATTGCTGAAGGCGACAATGAATACATCGACAAACTGCTGCAAAGTTTGCAACCAGCCGAAATAATTTTCCAGCGAAATCAGCAAAAACTTTTTAAGAAATTATTCGGTAATAAATTTTACACTTATACGCTCGATGAATGGATATTTTCTGAACAGTACGCGAGTGACAGCCTGCTAAAACATTTTGGGACACAAAGCCTGAAAGGCTTCGGGGTGCAAAATCTCGCTGCAGGCATTATAGCAGCAGGAGCTGTACTCCATTATCTAAAAGATACCGAACATCCCAACCTGCAGCACATCACTTCGCTGCAGAGAATAGATAAGGGAGATCATCTTTGGATGGACCGTTTTACCATTCGCAACCTGGAACTTTTGGGCGGTGTGGAAGGGAACAATTCTTTGCTAAAGGTGCTCGAGAATACAGTGTCTTCAATGGGTGCACGGTTACTTAAAAGGTGGCTGGTATTGCCATTGACAGATATTACACGTATCCGCGAGAGACAGGATTTAGTAGAATATTTTATTAAAACGCCGGAAGAGAAAAACAAGGTAACCCAGCTAATCAAGCAGGCGGGCGATGTAGAAAGATTGGTGAGCAAAATTCCTTTAAAGAAAATAAATCCCAGAGAAGTTGTACAGATAGGCCGTGGGCTTAAAATAGTGACGGAGTTAAAAGAATTGTTCTCAAAGGCAGGCAATGAATACCTCAAACGACTGAGTGATTCGCTCAACGGCTGCAAATATATCTGCGACAAAATTGAAAATGAGATTATCGAAAATCCACCAGTGGCTGCTTCCAAAGGGAATATTATTTCAGGAGGAATAAATGAAGAACTGGATGAACTCAAGAATATTGTAACTAACGGAAAGGGACACCTGCTGAAATTGCAGCAGAAAGAAACCGACGCAACTGGCATTTCCTCGCTAAAGATCGGGTTCAATAATGTATTTGGATACTACCTGGAAGTAACAAATACACATAAAGACAAAGTGCCCGCGGGCTGGATGCGAAAGCAAACCCTTACGAATGCCGAGCGTTATATAACACCGGAATTGAAGGAATATGAAGAAAAAATTACAGGAGCTGAAGATAAAATCTTGCTAATAGAGCAACATATTTTCGAACAATTATTGAATGACTTTCAGGATTACATCGCTCCTATGCAGTTGAACGGGCATGTAATGGCCATTGCTGATTGCCTGACTTGTTTTGCCAACACTGCGTTACAATTTAAATATAAGAAACCTGAAATGCATGATGGCAGTGTGCTTACGCTGCAACAAAGCAGGCATCCCGTTATTGAAAGAAATCTTCCGCCGGGCGAAAGCTATGTAGCGAATGATGTCTTGCTCGATCCCTCTGCCCAACAGGTGATCATCCTCACCGGTCCGAATATGAGTGGGAAAAGCGCGGTACTTCGCCAAACAGCGCTCATCACCCTAATGGCACATATTGGAAGTTTCGTTCCGGCAGATGAAGCCAGTATACCCCTTACTGATAAAATATTTACCCGCGTTGGCGCTAATGATAATCTCAGCAGCGGCGAAAGCACCTTTATGATAGAAATGAATGAAACTGCCAGCATTATTAACAATATCACTTCGCGAAGCCTGATCCTCCTGGATGAGATCGGCCGCGGCACTTCTACTTACGACGGCATCTCTATTGCCTGGAGTATTGTGGAGCATTTGCACAAATCGCCCTTCGCTCCAAAAACGTTGTTTGCCACGCACTATCATGAATTAAATGAACTGGAAAACAAATTTGAACGGGTGAAAAACTTTCATATAACGAATAAAGAAGCCGGTAATAAAATAATTTTTTTACGGAAGCTTGCGCCGGGTGGCAGTACACACAGTTTTGGTATCCACGTGGCGAAAATGGCCGG
>JBDSPQ010000459.1:0-4242 GCA_039930305.1 Ginsengibacter sp.
GGCAAACCGGATGCCCCCATTTCTGTCTGGGGCAGCATGATACCGTTTTCATCTCCCATTGTAATGATGGCAAGAATTCCTTCAGGAAGTGTCCCGGTTTGGCAATTAGCCGTTTCTATGCTATCGCTTGTAGCGGGCTTTGTATTAACCACAATGCTCGCCGCAAAAATCTATAGAACAGGAATTTTGCTATATGGCAAAAAGGTTACTTTCCGGGAAATGGGGAGATGGCTTTTTAGGAAATCATAATTCAGGCTGCAGCCGACATCTTAGTTTGATCGGTGCCAAATAAAGACTTATTGATTTCCTGTTTCCCAAACTTTAGCAATAAGCTTGCAAGTACCAGTATGGATGTCGTGAACACCATTGCCAAAAAACCAATAATACCAAACAACATTGAGGATTTTCCCTTGACGTCATAAGGCGGATCAGGTTGGTCCAGCACTTTAATGAGTGGAGTTGCTTTTTGCAATTTGTAGGCAGCATTCTGCTGGTTCGCGACAGCCTGTGCATATTGCTGGCGAATCATTTGCTTGTCCGCCAGGAGGTTTTCCGTAGGCACACGGTATTCAAGTTTATTTGTATTCGTAAATAACGTTTTTTTATCGATGGCAATCAGCCGGCGGTCTTTGTTATTCATCACGCTCCGAAGTGAATCTACTTTGCTGGTGGCGAACTGGTAATCACGGCTCGCCTTTTCCCGCTTAAGCTCAATATAGAAAAGTGAAATTTTACTAATGAAACCATAACTCACGGCTTTCACCAGCGGAACACTTCGCCCTGTGTAGGTGAGCACGAGCGTGTTGTTTTTATTGATCGTGGCATTTAGGGAATATTTCAGTTGCTCGCCCGCCCAGGTGATCAATTCATCCCGGGTTCCAGGCTCTGCGATATTCTTTTCAAACCAGCCCCGATGCTCATTGTAATCCTTCAAAAGCAATTCGGCTATGGTCTTATTTCCCATGGCGGTATCATGCATGGCAGCAACTTCCTCCCTGGTGGTCCGACTTTGCGCCAATTCAATAATATTCACAGATGCATCTTCACTGAAGCTTTTCGAGGCTTCTGCCCCAAGCAAGGCACTGAGCGCTGATGAACTTCCACTATTATCGCCAGAACCATTAAGTGGGAAAACAGAAGATTTTGATGTGTAGGTAACAGGCTGTTGCCTTGCATAAAAAATACAAAACGCAGCCCCGGTAATTCCAGCAACAAGGATAACATACCTGAATTTCTTCAGTCTTTCAAAAATTTTTCCGGTTAGTTGCTGTGTGTTCATGTATGTGTTATAACCTGGTAAATAAAAGAGCAATGGCTATTGGCAGGGAGGTAACTAAAAGCTGTCCCGCAAAATTTCCGATACTTTTCGAAGCGGGCCTTTCCGGAATCACCACTATACTCCCCTCTTTTACCTTAGGGTAAAAATGTAAAAAACCAAAATTCCGCGTGCGCTTACTGCGCCCATTTGCATACGTTACATAAATTCTTTTTCTCCAAGGTCTTTCTGCAAATCCACCCGCTTTATCAATATAATATGTCAATGCTTTATGTTCATCATCAAAATAAATTTTAAGTAATGGTGTTTGCACTTCTCCTTTGATAGTGACCACCGGATTAGTAGCAGGCACGTAAACCACATCACCCTCTTGTAGGATCATATCATATTTGGAATTTTTATTAGCTAATGCCTTTTGGAGGTCAATGCTTATTTGCTCTGCGGGGTCAAACAAAATACTATCTACAATTTTACCGGCTGCATCTATTATATATTTTGTGCGATTTCTTTTTGCCATTGGATTTTCCCGTGAAATAGTGTCCCGAACCCGGTACAAAATGGCACCTATAACATTTGCATTTTCTGTAATGCCTCCGGCTCTCTCAATAAATGACGACAGTCGTTCATCTTTTTTTATTTTGGAATACCCACCCTGGTACTTTACTTCACCTTCGAGTATTACATTTTGCTGCAGATTAAACGTTGGGTTTTTTCTGACAAATACCTGGTCATAGGGCTTAAGTTTTATATTTTCTGTAATGGAATCCAGTACCAGGTTAGGCTTTATTGAATAAGTAGTAATCAGCGTTTTTGTTGGTTTCATTCCCTTCTGTGCTGAATCAATATCCACAATACTCGAAACCTCAATCCGTCCAAACTCGGCAGAAGGTTTTAGGCCATTGGCAAAATAAAGAAGGTCTTTCAAAGTCATGCCTCCAAATTTTTGCACCCGGCCCGGTTTTCTCACTTCGCCTTCAATACTCACATATTGTCTATCGTTAAATTGATTACTATTGAATACCTCTATGATATCATTCGGTTCAATAGTAATATTATACCTGCTATTTACATTCTTATTAAGATCTTCCAGGCTCACATCTATCTTATCAGACTTCAGGTTGGTGGAATCACCGGCTCCTTTATACACATATGCCCTGTCAAGATAGGAGTTAGGAGTTATACCACCCGCCCGGTTAATCACATCAAACAGCCGGTCACCTTTACGGATTTCGTAGACATTTGGATAAGCCACCTCACCTCTTACAATCACCTTATTATTAAGTCCGGAATTAATTGGGTTCACTACAATCACATCTCCGTCGAATAAGGGTTCGTCGGTGTCAGAATTGCGGAGGAATTTAAAATCAACATTCTTGATCATCTGCTTTTCATCAATGTTCCTTACAATGACACCACCACTTAAATAAGCGTCAGTGGTAAAGCCGCCGGTATATTTCAATAGAGCTGATACGCCTTCGCTGCTTTTCAGTTGGTAATACATTGGCCGTCTGAACTGGCCGGAGGCGAGAATTTTTTTATCGAAAAAAGGCACAATTACAAAATCATTATTCTCCAGGTAAAGGTGTTTTCCAAAATCGCCGGTAGTGAGGTATTTGTAAACATCGATCGAATCGATAATGGTTCCATTCCGCGATATAAAAATGTTGCGCAGGTTCCCATAATCAGTAGTACCGCCCGCAAGCGCGACCACATTTAATGCATTGGTAAATGCCGAAACCACGATGGGACCAGGTTGCATTACTTCTCCGGACACCTGGACTACAATGGTACGTGGCTGGCCAAGTGTAACCGAGACGCTGGTAGAAGGGGGAATAACTTTTAAAAAGCGATCTCTTATGATTGTTCTTGCTTGTTGAAATGTAAGTCCCTGCACAGTAATTTTGCCCAGGCCCGAGGGAAATATGGTGCCATCGCGGGCTACAATATAATTCTGTTCAAAATCAGCTCCACCCCATAGTGAAACGACAATATTATCTCCCACGCCAATCGGATAATCCAGCGGAGGCGTAGAAAGCTCGGAAAGCTCGAGTATTTGCTTTTGCTGAAAAAGATCACTTCCATATACAGCTTCCGGAGACGATAGCCTTCTCTTGATATCATCCCGTTGGGTACTATCCTTGAGAATCACATTTCGATCACCCAACTGATCCAGCGTTTTGTGGATATCATCTCCCGCTTTATTCCCTGCCTGGTTATTATCTCTCAGCAAATTCTGAAGTTCGGATGATTGCGTATTTTTTAATGCATTTGGGTCGATGGGTAAATCATCTTCGGTGACCTGGGCACATAGAGGCTGCATGCCTATACAACACAACACGATAAATAGAAAAAATATTTTCCTTAAGAAAAAATTTCTTTGGGGCAGACACATACGATAGGGGTTAGTGTGTAATTAGGTCTAAAACGCTAAAAGTAGGATTTTATTACAGGGGCTTTTGCAACGCCTCATTGAATTGCAGCCAAATTTCCCGGAGGATTTCAGCAGCCGGTTTTATTTCATTTATTAAAGCGCTTACTTGTCCTATTTCCAGCTCTCCTTCGTCCAAAGCCCCCTGGAACATGCCGAGTTTCGCCCGGCCTTTGCCCAGCAGCAGCGCCAGTTCTTCTTTCGAAGCATGATTTTCCATTGCCAGTTTTATTTCTTTATAGAATTTATTTTTAAGCAAGCGCACGGGCGTGAGCTCTTTTAAGGTAAGCAGTGTGTCTCCTTCCCCGGCATTGACTACTGCATTTTTAAAATTATTATGAGAAGAAGCTTCCTCTGAAGCTACAAAGCGGCTTCCAATCTGTACGCCTTCGGCTCCTAACACCATGGCGGCGAGCATCTGCCTGCCTGAGGCAATACCACCAGCGGCAATAACCGGGATGCTTACCGCTGCAGCTACGAGAGGCACTAAAACCATAGTAGTGGTTTCTTCTCTCCCATTGTGGCCTCCTGCTTCAAA
>JBDSPQ010000460.1:0-2819 GCA_039930305.1 Ginsengibacter sp.
CCCAATAACCATAACCGGCTACGACAATAAAATAAATGAAAAACACCAGGTAATCCAGGAACTGCAAATGGTTCATGTACGAGCGTGTATTAATCGATATTGAAAATAGATAAATAAAACCGGAAAAATTATTTATTCTAAATAATTAAATAGGCCAAAAAAAATGCAAAAGTTGCAAAAGAATATCGTAGGGAACTGAAGATGTAAGAAGCAGGCTAAAAGAGATACTGTAAAAAAACATCAATCATCTAACAATCTCTTGAGAAATTTTGTTGGTAATTCTGCCTATGTCTGTGGCAACATTCTGTATAAATCGCAATTGCTCTGTCACAGCCTTGTCCACCGGTGTATTTCCAGCGGCAGATCCTAACTCTATCGAAAATTTTCTTTTTTCACTAAAATTTTTACCAAATCTCATCAAAGATTTCTTCAGGATGTTTTCTGTCCGATTTAATGTATTCGTGACTTCCTTGTTTCCCTTCATATTTATACTTGCAGAAAGTGTTGAGGTGAGCGCTGCGATATTTGAAGACAAGACATTATTCAATACTACAAATTCGTAAATTTCTGAAGCATGCAATTGCTTGCTTTTAGGCTCACTTTGCATACGTTGAAAAGCCGATGCAAGATTAGCCGTACTCACAAAAACTTCCTTCCTCGCAAGTCTATATTCCATCGACGGTATTTTTCTACCTGAAAACACTGTTGTTAATTTAGATACGAAGACAAGATTAGCGGCCAATACTTCCGACATGTAGCCCGGCAGCTGCCTTGACTCCCAAAAAGGAAACAGGAAATAACTGGCCAGAAAAGCAAGGCCAGACCCAATCGCGGTATCCAGTAAACGCTCCCCGGTAACATCCAGCATACCCATGCCAAGAAAATTAAATAAAATGAGAATATAAGCAGTCATACATATGACCATAATTATGTAGCGTACCCGCTGGAAAGTATAAGTGCCTATCATGAGAAAGAACATCAGGAGAAACAGAACATTACTATTATGGATAAACGCTAACGCAAGCAATCCGATTAAGCCACCAATCAATGTTCCCGTAAATCTTTCAAAATTTCTTCGCTTGGTAAGGCTAAAGCCTGGTTTTAGAATGATCACTATTGTTAAAAGAATCCAATAGCTGTGATGACCGTAAGAGATAAACTTCGATATGGCGAATCCAAGGCCACACGTAATCATCATGCGCATGGAATGCCGGAATACTGCAGATTCAAGCGTAAAATTGCTGGTGAATACAGCCGGCGTTATTTTCTGATGAGATACGAATTTAGAATACTCCTGCTCAGAACGAATTCTTTTACCAGAAGGCCTGCGGGTTTCAAAATATGCATATAACTCTGCCATTTTACCCTCAAGCTTTCGCAGGTTTACCAACACTTTTTTCAACATGAAATTTTGCGTATGGCTCTTAGCCAGCAGATCAATTTCCACCCTTAATTTTTCCATGTCTTCCAATGGAAAATATTTCCTCGAATAATCCGAGTTTGATTGTATGGATTCCCCGGTATCATTAAGTTCGTCCGCTGCATTCTTCATTATCGCAGCAACCTTTTCTAATAAGCCTGTCGATCCAAATTTTTCTCTAAGCGAATTGAAGTCATACCAGTTCGCCATTATTTGCTCATACAAGTCCACCACATTCACAAATGTTATTACAAGCTTTCGCCCCATAGTTGTTGACTCTTTAAACAACGCTCGGTTTTTATAGAGCAACTCCCGTGTCATATTTTGTTTTTCAATTACAATCACCTGTTGTTCGACAAGCCGGTGGTATTCATCATCCAGGTTGGTATTTGTTGAAAAAAGGCCGGCTTTGACTCGTAAAAATTTCGCTGTTTCATGAAGGCAATCTCCAAGCGCCCGTTGTGCCGGTCTAAATGGAGTAAGCCTGTAAAACAATAATGCGATCACCATGTACCAAATACCTCCAGCCAGCACCAAAATACTATTTAATAATACTTCGGGCGCTGTAGCAGAATGCGACATCCTAAGGATTAAAATAAGTAGTGCCGCAGTGCCAATAGAACCTGCCCGATCTCCGAAAACGGTGAGCATGGTGAAAAAAAAAGAAGAGATAAGAATTAAAATACCTAATGAAAAAATATTACTATTTAAAAATCCGGTAAGTAATGCAACAATGAAAATGCAAACATTGCAATACAGCATCCCATTCCTTTTATGCGTTAAAGGACCGGGTGCATCACTAATACTTACAGCCACCGCGCCGAGGGATATAATTAAACCTTGTTCAAGTTTGTGAAACTGCGCAAAAATAACTGCTGGCAAAATGATCTCAAGGGTAATACGTACCCCATCTGCGAGGTACTGACTGAATAAGAAATAACGAATATGCTGCGTTCTTTCCCTTAACATTATTAAACTTTAATGAGGCTGTGCAAAGAAACTGTGTTATTATCAGAACTATTATCTTTTATACTTTAATAAATCACTTAAACATTGCACCTCTCATATGCAGAATTTATCCTACGTTCTAAATGATCAAACCTGACCTTCTATTATTAATTCCATTGTGAAATCTTGTCGATTGCATGCTAAAAGAAATACTATTTTCCAGGTGCAATCTTCTAATTTTGTAGGTTATAATAATCGATATGCAAAACAGAGAGGAAGTTTTAAAGGATGTCGTGATAAAGTTTGCTGGAGATAGTGGCGATGGAATGCAACTCACCGGCACCCAATTTACCAACAATTCGGCCTTGTTAGGCTTAGACCTTGCTACCTTCCCGGATTTCCCGGCAGAAATACGAGCGCCACAGGGAACTTTACCTGGGGTCAGCGGTTT
>JBDSPQ010000461.1:0-3102 GCA_039930305.1 Ginsengibacter sp.
AAAGCAGCGTTGCGCACCTGCCACAGAATATTGAAGCCCGGCGGTGTTCTGCTGCTAACGGTGCCTGGCATTACGCCTATCGATCATGATGAATGGAACAGTACCTGGTATTGGTCTTTCACGGATAAAGTCATGCGCCTCTTAATGCATGAAACATTTCCCGCTGCGGAGGTGGCAGTAGAAACTTTCGGCAATGTATATGCTGCGGGTACTTTCCTTTATGGTATGGGTCTTGAAGAAGTTTCCACCAAAAAGCTGGATCAGGTGGATCCACATTACCCTGTGATCATCACCGTGAAAGCACAAAAGAAATAATTGTATATAAATGCTGGAGCTGAGAAAGAAAATACGAAAACTTAAAAAAATTTTTTATCCACGGGCTGTCATTTTGATGTACCACAGAATTGGTCCGGCTGAGGTAGATCCCTGGCAACTTGCAGTAAGTGAAGAACATTTCGAGGCCCACTTATTATATCTTCAAAAAAAAAATTTTGTCATTCCATTGCCACAGTTGGTGGCTGAATTAAAAGAGGGGCACATCAGAAAGAAATGCGTAGCTATCACTTTTGATGATGGATATCTTGATAATTACCAAAACGCATTACCTCTTTTAAAAAGATATAATCTGCCCGCCACTTTCTTTATTACCTCAAAGAATATAGATACTTCAGAGGAGTTTTGGTGGGATGAATTGGAAAATATTTTTTTGCAGACAGCCGTGTTGCCCGAGTTTTTTTCCGGGGAAATTAATGGCGAAAAGATCGAATTTCTATTAGGCGCGGATGCTGTACTGACAGATCAAATGCGCGTTTTGCATAAGCACTATTATGCTTACGGGCCTGGCACAAAAAGGACAGATTTATATTGCAGGATTTGGGAAATACTTTCACCTTTACCGGCTGCAATGCAATCTGCTGCTATGGAAAAAATCAGGATTTGGTCCGGTATCAATCCGGCCGCAAGGAATGCATACACGTGTATGAATTCCGGCAATGTCTCCGCCATCGCACAGGACAAATTATTTGAAATCGGAGGGCACACTAAAACACATCCTGCGCTTGCTAGCCATGGTAAAAATGTTCAGGAAGCCGAGATCATAGATAATATTACTTTTCTTGAAAAGATAACGGGTAATAAAATTAGTCTTTTTGCTTATCCGTCAGGGAAATTCAATGAGGCAACGTTGGATATTTTGAGTTCGTTGCACATCGATGGAGCGTTTGTCACGAAAGAAAGAACCGTGTCGCCGAAATCAAATTTATTAACGCTTGGCAGGTTCCAGGTAAATGACTGGAATGCCGAAGAGTTTCACAAAAAAATATCCAGATGGTTTGAATACGAGGACTGAAATTCATCCGGCAAAACTTATGGTTAGTTCAAAAAAAATAATTTTGTATCATGCTTACGGTCAGGTGTACCTGTACAACCAGGTTCGTTTTGCATTGCTCACATTGTTGCATTATTTGAAAGGAGAATTCGGACAGACAACCGTCATAATCTACACTGATAAGCCAGCTGTTTTTACGCCCTATCAGAAAACCATTCCGTTGAAAATTGAATTGCTAACCGAGCGAATGATCTCGGAGTTCAAAGGAGAATTGAACTTTGTGCATCGCGTAAAAATTTGCGTGCTGCAAGATTGTTTTAAAAAATATCAATCAGATATTTTATACCTTGATAGTGATACTTATTTCACTACTTCTCCGGCACCGCTCCTTGAAAATATCCGGCAGGGACATACCGTTATGAATTCAAATGATTACGATTTAATGTCTGCGGATGAGTTATATGAAAACACAGATTGGCTTTTAATAAGAAGGGCAATTAAAAATTTTACCTATAAGATCGACGGTCAAAACCTGCAGGTACCTTTAACTACCCGTATGTGGAATGCTGGTGTGATTGGACTAAGCTATTCTGACAGTAACCTGCTGGCTAAAGTATTATCCTTGGCGGACCAGATTTATAGCAATAAGAAAGTTTTTACTGCGGAGCAATTTGCTTTCTCATATATTCTCCAAAGCAAAACAGAACTCATTTCTTCCGGAGATGTGATATTTCATTACTGGCGTTTTTTTGGAAAGTACAAGTGGAGGCAAACATATACTTACCACCTGCAGCGGTTTTTTAAGAAATTTAAAAACCAGCCTATTAGTGAGCAGGTAAAGGAAGCTTACGATTTAACGCTGCGCCATTCTGAATTAAGACTGCCTCCGAAAAGCTTGTTTCAAAAAATAATCGGGAGATTTCAACTGGTTACTGAAGCCGGTCTTTATGGAAAAATAAAAAGTAAATATTAGTTGCAATTATGCACGACCCAAACCGCCCTAAAATTTCGATAATTACCTGCTTTTTGAATGTGGAACCGTACATTCACGAAACGATTCAAAGCGTTTTACATCAGGAATATTTAAATTGGGAACTTGTATTAATCGACGACGGATCTACAGACAGAAGTACACAAATTGCGAAAGAGTATAGCGGCCGGTTTCCTGAAAAAATTATTTATTGCGAGCACGAAAATCATGAAAATAGAGGTTCCGGGAAGAGCCGGAATTTAGGCATTCAATTGTCTACTGGTTCCCTGATTGCTTTCCTGGATGCGGATGATATTTTACTACCGGACATGCTACAGGCGCTGCTTAAGATAAAGCAAGATTCTGCAGCCGCACTGGTATTAGAAGCCTCCGAGTATTGGTATGACTGGGTCGACACTTCCAGAGGGAACGAAATTATCGAAGTTGGTACCACACAAAATAAATTGTTCGCTCCTCCTGAACTGATGCGTGACCTTTATCCGCTGGGTAATGGGGCAGCGCCATGTATCTGCGGCATGCTGGCGGAAAAAAGTGCCGTACTAAAACACGGGGCGTTTGATGAATATTTTACGGGTATGTATGATGATCAATCTTTTCTCATTAAATTTTATTTACACGAAAAGGTTTATGTTTCTGACGGCTGCCACAACAGGTATCGCCAGCGACCCGGCTCGTTGGTCCATTCCTCCCATGGCTTAAGCAATTACCTTAGTGAGAGAAAAAAATTTCTTTTTTGGCTAAAAGATTATCTGCGAAACGAGCATATCAGCAACAGGGAAATTGA
>JBDSPQ010000462.1:0-3891 GCA_039930305.1 Ginsengibacter sp.
GATGCTTCCTGATTTTTCGCCGACAGGATCATGGTGTGTAAAAATAGCTACCAGCGGCACTTTGCCATCCTTACCAAACCCTGAAGTATTATTGACATCCACGACGGCGCTTCCTGAAAAAATATAACCAAGGCTCTCAGGAAATAGTGCTATGGGTTGTTGCTCCCAATGCACCAAATCGGCACTGGTGGCATGCCCCCAGTGCATTGGCCCCCAAACGGTGCTATCAGGATAATACTGGTAAAATAAATGATAAGTACTGTTGTAATAAACCATGCCATTGGGGTCGTTCATCCACCCTGTGGTCGGCGAGAAATGTACCTGGGGGCGATATGGTTCATTATAAGCTTTGGAGTTAGTATGGCTATTTTTAACAGGTGTGCAGGATAGAAGAAAAAGTATTAGGACGAAATAAAAGTTCCTGATCATGATGATATATATTTAGTGGTAAGGGTCTGAAAAATTAAAAATGACATTAAATACAACAATAAAGTCCACCGGGATTGAGTGCCGGATAATTTTACGTGATTGTATTAAAAAAACAAACGCACAGGATGATTAAAAACCTCTGCGTTTGAAAAATCTTTAGTTAGTCATAATAACGCTAAGATTTAGTAACCGGGATTTTGCTTATACAATCCATTTGTGAACGTGATTTCTGATTGTGGAATTGGCAGATATTCATCTCGTCCGGCTGTAAATTTTGCTGTTGCTAAAAAGGTCCTCCTGGATTTTTCAACATTTATATAACCATTTAGTGTTTGTTCAACAATTCCCCATCTTACCAAATCAAAGAAACGTGCACCTTCCGTTGCAAATTCGAGTCGCCGTTCCCATTGCAAAGCAGTACGTGCATAAGACTGTGTCCAGCCCGTAGAAGGATATTGTTTTATATTATAGTTCGACGGGAAAGTGCCGTCCTGTTTCTTGAGCCTGCCGGTGCTTGCCGCGGCCCTCGCCCTTATCTGGTTTATCAACGGCAGTGCTTTATCTTGTTGTCCTAATTCAATATATGCTTCGGCCTGCATCAATAACACATCATCATACCTGATAATGTCGTAATTTTTTGCAACGCCCATAAATGGCCCGTTTTTGAAATAAGATGAACTGGTTGCCAATTGTTGGTTACGCATGGTATGAAAATTACCATATACGCCAGCATCCCTAACCCAACTATTACTGAATGGCTTAGTGTTATCGTATTTATAAGGATGCCCTTCTATACCTACAGTGTGATCAAGACGCACATCCACAGTGGCTGTGTTTAAATCAGCTATACTGTTGTTAAACGTATTAAAATTTGGTAATCCATTTGCATCGGTTGTAAAGGCATTCACAAGGTTTTGGCTTACTGCATGAAAACCACAGCAACCATATTGTGGCGCACCGTGTGGATAGTTCAACCCGTCTTCATAGTTCAATCTGCCGGCGCTTGTTCCATCATTTATTGTAAACTGGATGGCAAAAACCGATTCAGGTCCATTCTCAGTTTCAGGTAAAAAATCATCTCCAATATCATTGCTCAAAGAATATTTGCCGGATGAAATAACTGCCTGGGTTAAGGCAACTACTTCCTGCAATCTCGATGGATTGATGCTGGTTACATGATGGGTCGCATCTTGTTCGTACGCCTGGTACAATCTCAGCTTTGCGAGGTAAGCCTGAGCGGAAAGTTTATTGGCCCTTGCCAGTTCGGGTTGCGATTCAGGCAGGTTGTCAATGGCAAATTGAAAATCATCTGCGATTTTATTCCACGAATCCTCATTGCTCAAATCGTTTGAAATCGTAAGAATGTCTTCGCCTGTTGCATTCTCATCGAAAATTGGAATATTTTTATACAATAATTTCATAGTAAAATAGCTGTGGGCTCTTAGAAATCGCAGCTCCGCCAGGCGTAACGTTTTTTGCGGGAACGCAGCAGCATCCAAAGTATTTACAGCACGCAGAGCCACATTAGCCCTTGAAATAGATTTAAACAAATTTTTCCAGGTGCGTGAGACAAATGCATCCATCGTTGGAGTAACCAGGTTATAATGCTCCATAGCATCTATTTCACCAACATCTCCGGTACCACCTCCGCCTTTATAGGCGTCATCAGAGCGAACACTGCCATAGGCCCAATCACTATAGATCGGACCAATCATATCACCATTTCCGATAGCTGCATACGCTGCAGTTACCAACCCTTCTATAGCATCCGGTGATGTCAAATCCGCGGACGACAAAACACCCGTAGGAGTATAATCCAGCGCCTTTTTACACGAATTAAAAAATAACAGTGTCGAAGTAAAAAAAGCTGTTATAATAATATTTTTCATTTTTATATAATTTATAATTCGTTAAAATGATGCGTTAACACCGATAGTAAAAGTTTTTGGAATAGGTACGGGATCAAGATCTATTCTTTCCGGATCCGGGCTTAAATAGCTTTTGCTTTTGAACCTGAATAAGTTTTCAGCCATAGCGAAAAAACGTAGTCTTGAAAAGACGGCTCTTGGTTCAATAGCATATCCAAGCTGGATGTTACGCATTTTGAAGTAGGAAGTATTTACAATAAAATAATCGGAAGTACGGCCTTCGCTGTTGTTATCTTTAAGGGTTAAGGCCGGAACATTGGTTTTGGTATTTTGTGGCGTCCACGCATTGAATACGCCTGGCCCTACATTTTCCCTGCTTTTCATCAGGTTGTTGAAAAGGGTATAAACATCAAATCCCTTTCTTCCTGCCACACCCGAACCAAAAAGGGATAAATCAAATTTCTTATGAGACAAATCAACTCTTAAACCGTATTCCACGTCAGGCAGTGTTGTACCTATCCATGTTCTGTCCAGGTCATTAATTACATTGTCGCCATTAATATCTACATAACGAATTCTGCCCGGGCCTGCGCCAATTTGTGTGGGTGCCTTATCCACGTCGGTCTGCGATTGAAACAGCCCATCTGTTTTATACCCAAAAATATCAAATTGAGAATGCCCAATAATGGTACTTGCCAGGTTGCCTGCATAAGCCGGCCTGACTGCCTCCGGCAATTCTGTTATTTTATCTCTGAAATGGGCAAAATTAAGTTTGACATCGTACTTAAAATCTCCTTTGTTCTCGCTTTGATAACCCACGGAAAATTCCCAGCCTTTATTACTTTTTGATGCACCATTTACAGCTTTGGATTGTCCTTCTCCCAAAGCTGAGGCAACTGGAGGTGTGATTAATATACCAGTAGTTTTTCTTGAAAAATAATCGAATGATCCGGAAACTCTATTATCTAATATGGTGAAATCCAAACCGGCATTTACTTCATCCGTGGTTTCCCATTTAAGCCCGGAGTTTGCAGCCTGTATTTGCACAAAACCTGAAGGCAAGGTTCCCGTATTTGCACCAGATAGTGAGTAGGCCGTGCCTATGTTCATGTATTGTTCCCAAAATCCGCCTACAAGTTGTGACAGTATGGTTCCATATCTCGTATCAAAGAGTCCAAAACGCGCCAGGTCGCCAATTTGTTGATTACCTACCCGGCCTACGCCAACCCGCAATTTTAATTCGGAAAAGATTTTATTATTCGCCATAAAACTTTCCTTATCTATTTTCCATCCTAATGAAGCAGCGGGGAAAATACCATATTGATTATCCGCTCCAAACCTTGACGACCCATCACGGCGAACTGTAACCGCGGCCAGGTATTTATCAGAATAATTATAATCAACACGTCCAAATTGAGAGAACAACCTGTTGCCGGTTGATCCTCCTGAGGCAATTGTGTTACCTGTACCAGCATTCAAGGTGAAATAATCTTCGGTCTGCAGCGCATAGCCTTCCTTTTTAGTAAACTGGAAGTCGAGGTCAGTTTTGATGTACTCTGTTCCAACTAAAAATTTGAAATTATTGTTTGAATTT
>JBDSPQ010000463.1:0-3015 GCA_039930305.1 Ginsengibacter sp.
CCGTGGTATAAGTTGAACCATTTTTAAAATTGGCAAGGTCGACAGTAACGAGCACCTCCTCACTTCTACCGGGCTCCAACGTTACAGTGCTTTTGTTTAATACCGGCTGCGAAGGCGCACTATTTCCTGTTTCGTCATCTAACTGCCTTACGCCGATGCGATATGTTTTCGTTTGATTACAATCGTTTTTTATCATAAAAGATTCTATGATCTTTTCTCCTGCCATAGCACGCCTGGTAATAGCCGCTATGCAATGTGACGGACAGGTTTCTTCCGGCGGGCAGCAATTGCAGTTACCGGAAGTGATTTTTGGCAGGTTAATATTGGGTAGCCCCTTTTTGATGACTGAATTGTTAATGGCTGAAATATTATTTATTAACCCCTCCATCATTGGCTTCAATGTGGAGATAGAAAGATTGGTGAGCTGCTGAATATTGTCACTCATCATCTTTTGCATACCAGCGGCACTGCTTGATTTGGTTTCCATAATTATTCTGCTTTTGTTGATTCGTTTTGCGATTTTATTTCATAGTTAATTTCCTGGTTCCAAAATCGCATACTACCAGTATAGTCCTTACCTGCATCGGTGTTCTCCGGCATAGTGATCGTGAGGTGCACAATCCTGGTTTCGCCCGGCTGCAGGGTTTGACCATATTCGGCAACGTTTGCCGCTGCCCAATCAGGGAGGTACCGGTTTACATTCCTTGAAATTTCATCCAGTGTTGGCCCATAGCCTTCGGCGCCCTTACTTCGTAATGCAAATCCAAAAGCACGACAAATAAGATCCATATCAAGTGTTGCCACATGTTTTACATCAGGTACCTGGAAAGGCAGATTGCCCATGTTGGTGATGGTAACCTCAGCCGTGTGCTGTTGTCCCGGCTGCGAACCGATGAATGAAAAACTGATGGGATAAATGTTCACTTCCATGTGCGGCTGTACGATCATTTTTATTTTTCTTTCTTCGCCGCCAATCAAGAGCAAGCTTTCATAGGTACCGGGCGGGGTCTGTGCCGGTAGTTCATGAGATATCGTTTCAAGTTTTTCTTCCCCGGGCCGCAACCTGCTACCGATTCTTAGCGTAGCGCTACTTTTGGAAATATTTTCCTGGTTGGGATCGTGCAGAAGGGACAGCGTTTTTATGCTGAGCATATCTTCACTGCCATTGCGCAAAAACATATGGCCCTTTAGAGCAGAAGGCGGGCCATTGAGAATTATTTCCTCATTGCCTGTATTTACTTTCTCGTGAAAAGCATCTGATGTAACCTTGAGCATTTTATAAACATTTACTGCTTACTATTAATTCACAGGTGTCCCCGCCGCATTGGTCCCGGGTGTATCATTGTCTGATTCGGGAAAAGGACGGGTATCAGGTTCGCAACAATCGGTCTCGCATTTTTCAGCGGCATTAGGAACGTAAGGCTCAGTTATTATTTGTGCTTCACCGCTCATGCACACGCTAAACATTTCGACGCCAAAAACTTTAAAACATACATTAGAATAATTGGGCACATGCACCCTTACCTTCATCATATCCTTTATATCCTGCAGTGTAAAGCGCGGCAGGTTGAGTAGTTCAATTTTGCTATCAGTAGCAACCGGCTGCTGGGAATCACCTTTTAAGGTTAATACATTTTCAGTTTCCAGTTTGCCGGATACGATGGTTTGGAGGCTTCCCGAATGCCTGGCATCGAAACCGCCTTCCAGATTCGAAGTCAGTGTGCCGTCTACTGTCGAGTCAATATCAAAAGTTTTTTCCGGGTATAAATGGTGAGAGTAATTCGTCGGAATGTGGGGAACACTCATGATAACGTAATTTTTGGAGGGTTAAAAACTTAAGGAATCAATCGATAGTAAATATAAAAATTTTTTAAATAAATGTTTGTAAAAATTATTCAGATCCTAATTAGGAAGTTGCGTCAGTAGGCCCTATGTATTGAATGACGTAAAATAGCCTGTGGCATGAAGTATTGGTTGCACCTAATGTCGCAATAAATTAATCCATCCTTATAGGGGATAAATTATTGAAGCCTGGTGTTTATTATAACTGCCATGACTGGTGAGATGGTGAATAAAGGCTTAAGGAAAGGGTAAGACACTGCGTCAAATAAGCGACGGCTTTTAGAGATAATAAAGATTTTTACTAATCTTAGTTCAATTGTTGTTTGGAAATAGCTTCTGGCATTAATTTCAGGTCCATATGATGATCTATAACATAAAATGACCCAAGGCTGCGGCAAAGGTTCATATAATAGGCTCCCGGATTACTCGTAATCATGGCCTGGTTTATCCCTGAATTTTCCTGCATATCTCTTTCAATAAACTTAAGCGCTTCTCTTGCCGGCAGGTTCACATTTAGCAGAAGCTCATCAGGCTTTGTTATAGTTAATAGGGCAACTGGCTTCGAGAATTGAGAAGCATCGATGATATAATCTTCATTCTCTTTGTTGACCATCTTAGTGATCATAAATAAAATTGCCGGGAATTCATTAATGATAACAATTACCTTTTTGTTGTTTTTCATGTGTTTTTATTATTACGGTAAAAGCAGACTGAGCACTTAATTCATTTTTTGATTTCTATTGACTATAACGCGACAATGATTAAAAAATTATAGCTGTATTCACCTTCCTGTTGATGTAATTAAAGGGTGATTATTTTTTATCCCAACTACCCTTGCGGATAGTATACCGATGTAAACTTCATTCACCAACACGTAAATAAATTTTGTCAGTGGGACCATTTATCCGTGAAGCCAATATATTTGAACATTACCCGTAAATAATCACTGACATATGCCCCGGTTTTCATTACAAAATATATTGCTCGCTGCGGTCTTAGTATTAACATCACAATACGGAAGGGCGCAAAAAGTAAAAGAGCCTAAGACTACGGCTAAGTGGACAGCAAGGTATCAGCCCTTCCGCATTGCCGGGAACCTGTACTATGTAGGCACCTACGATCTTGCCTGCTACCTCATTACCACGCCACAGGGGAATATACTTATCAACACAG
>JBDSPQ010000464.1:0-3133 GCA_039930305.1 Ginsengibacter sp.
TATATAAATCCTAAACCAGGAATGAGCTGCTAATTTTTCTGTTATGCAACCTATAATACATGCGCATCAGGTTTTTTCTTGTTTCTAAAATACATCACAAAAGCTATGAGTATCGCAATGAATACAAGACTATTTGCAATAATGGTTATCGTTCTTCCTGTTGTGAATGATTTTGGCTCGAAGCGAAATTCAATTTCATGATTACCGGCTGGAATAAACATGCCACGCAAAACATAATCCGTTTTTACATAGTCTGCTTTTTCCCCGTCAATAAAAGCATTCCACCCAAGTGGATAATAGACTTCACTTATTACAGCAAACTGCGGCGTTGTGCTGTGAAAAGTGTAATCAATTTTATCATTAAGATTCTGTTTCAGTTTTATTGAGGCCGAAGAATCAGGAACGGGCATTTGTTTTATTTGCGCCTGGTATTTCTTCTCCACAACAGCAATATTTCTCAGGTCGGTGCTGTCAAGCGCCTGCATTTCTTCATTGGCATTATCAACATATTTTATCTCTTTCACCAACCAGGCATTTCCAAAAGCCGTTGGATTTAATTGCGCGACAGGCTTTCCAGTCTGCGGGTTTTGAACAATAAAATATTTTGTATTTAGCATATTAAATACCTGCATATTTCCTTTTGCAAGCTGGTTAGTGATGATGTCATTATACAAGCCAAGCTTAGCCGGGTGATAACCGCCAACTGAATTATGATGATAAGAAGTGGATGCATCATTAAAAGCGTCAAGAGAAGAATTGAATACCCTGAAGTTAGCATGGTCAGGGTCTTTCATTATCTGCACGTCTGCATCAGTAGGCGTAAACGCAGCCTCAAAATCGGTGTCTTCAACAAAATTATTTGAATTCAAATACCGGGTAGCTACACCGAGCAGGTCATAGCCACTGAGCACGATCAATGATACAATCAGTATAGTCGGTGAAATTTTCTTTTTTAGAAATAATGTCAGCACTACAAACGCAAGCGCTATCAATATTATTGATCTTACCAGGTCACCTCCCATCAAACTTTTTCTATCGGTATGCAAAGCACTTATAAGATTTCTGCTTACTTCATCGGCCTGTTGTTCCATCTGTGGAGATGGCTGCTGCCCCTGCGGTACTTGCTGTAATGCACTTTGCCTGAAATTATCTTTTAATGTTTTATCGCTTTTACCACTGAAGGAAGCGCTAAAATAAAAGCCTGCAAGTAGCACCAGGACTACACCTGTTATGATGCCCGTGAGTTTTAATTTTTTCCATGCATCAGCAATATTAATATCCGGCATCAGTAATCTATTCACACCTAACACCGCCATTAATGGGAAACATAATTGAGGAATCACGAGGCCCATAGTCGGCGCCCTGAACTTGTTATAGAAAGGCAGGTAATCAAAAAGGAAATAATTAAATCCTTTGAAGTTGGCGCCCCATGCAAGGATGATCCCTAAAAGGCTTGCGGCAATAAGCCACCATTTGTGCCATGACTTTATATATACAGCGCCAAAAATAAAAAGCAAACAAACAATCGCACCAAGATAAACAGGCCCTGAGGTAAGAGGTTGATCGCCCCAATACGAGTAGCCGTTAGCATATTGCAACGCACTTTCTTCCGGCACGCCCATTTCTGAAAAGGTTTCTACAAATTTTGAATTGCTGTTATACTCGTTTCCGCCATTGCTGCCCCCATATAACCCAGGCACCATAAATGTTAGTGTTTCGGAGATACCAAGACTGTAATTAAAGGCATAATCTTTATCCAATCCGCCCTTGGTTTTGTTATCTCGTCCACCCGGCTCCGTCAGTTCCGATCTTCCGCCTCGCATACTTTCCTTTGCATATTCGTATGTAGGCAACATGGTTACGGCGCTACAGGCAAGCCCGAGTATGCCGGCAATTAGCGCCAGGCCTGCACCTTTCAGCGCAGCAGCTATTTGATTTTCTTTATAACTTTTTATAATAAAACAAATAGAGATAATGGCCGCAATCATCAAAGTGTAATACACCATCTGCAAGTGATTTTGCCCAATCAGCAATGCCGCAGCCAGGGCTGTTACGGCAAAGCCCGTCCAGTATTTTTTTTGAAATAATAAAAGTAACCCAGCAATCACAGCGGGCAGATAGCCGATAGAGATCATTTGCGTATCATGACCAACGGCAACTATTATCGGGTCAAAAGTTGAATAAGCATACGTGAGACCGCCCATGATGCTGAGCCACGGGCTGGCACCTGCAACCACACACAAAAAATAAAAACAAATACAGGCCAGAAAGAAAAAACTTATCGGCTTCGGAAGGCCAAGCGTGATAACAGAACTAAGGTAACCCACCAGCACATGCGTACGTGCATCCAGGAATATTTGATAGGCTGGCATTCCGCTAAACATGCTGTTCGTCCACAGCGGGTAATATCCATTCTTTTCATTAAACTCCACCGACTGCTGGCTCATTCCGCGCCATCCCTGTATATCATGTTGCGATACTACTTTGCCCTGCAATGCAGGCTTGCAGTAAACATCCGCTACGATTAAAAAAATAACAATAGCAATTATATGCGGTAGTAATTTCTTGAAATCAAAATTCTTCATTATGATTTTTTCTTTAGAAGGCAAAGTAAAAGTTTTATGATAAAGGGCTCAAATAAAGTTTGGATTTCCAGTTAGCTCGTTAATCGTCAATGAGTCAATAGGTCAATGGTCAATAGTCAATAGTCAATAGTCAATAAGTCAATAAGTCAATAAGTCAATAGTACAATGGCAATCACCCAATGACCCAATGACACAATGACTCAATGCCCCCATGAATCCAACGACTCAACGATGCCGAAACTATTCCCTATCTTAGTTTTTATCAATCAAAAAATATATGGCCTTAAGCAGAATATGGGCGGCTTTTATAATTATAGCAATAACGGTAGCGGGTATTAAATGCTTTTTTTTTGGCGATTCACAAATCTTCGCGTGGATGGTTACCGGCAAAGCCTCCGATCCTGGCAACCCGCTTCACCTTGATGGTGTTATTGAAACATGCTGGGTAGCAGTTGATATTTGCATAAAGCTCATCGGTATACTGGCCCTGTTTATTGGCTTTATGAATATTGCTGAAAAGGCAGGCGGTATAAGGCTTTTAAGCCGTA
>JBDSPQ010000465.1:0-4592 GCA_039930305.1 Ginsengibacter sp.
ATACCCATCAAACGAGCCAGAGTAGTATGTTCAAAATAGGCAGAGTTATAGATGCCTGGCGAAAGCAACACTACAGTCGGATTACTTATCTGGCGATTGCCCAATGCAAGCAGGTTTTTGTAAAGGAGATCAGGATACTCCTTCACAGTACGCACATTGTTTTTAGGAATCATATCAGGAAAAATGCGATACGTGATGCTCCTGTTTTCCAGCATGTATGACACCCCTGAAGGAGTGCGCAAATTGTCCTCAAGCACATAAAACTCGCCATCGTGATCCCGTATTAAATCTACTCCCGAAATATGAGTGTAAATGTCAAAAGGCACATCTACATTCATCATTTCCCTTAGAAAGTTGGGACAGGAATATATAAGTTTGGACGGGATAATGCCATCCTTTAAAATGAATTGCTTATGATAAATATCCTTGAGAAAAATATTCAGCGCATTTAACCTCTGTTTTAAGCCGGCTTCTATTAAAACCCATTCATCACTAGTGATAATGCGGGGGACTATATCGAACGGGAATATTTTTTCGATTCCCTCTCCACTGCTATAGACCGTAAAGGTGATGCCCTGGCTCATGAAAAGTTTTTTAGCCATTTCATCCTTTTGAGTCATCTCTATAGCGGGGAGTTCCGAGACTAGTGAAAAGAAGTTTTCGTAAGGGGCGCGGATTCCACTATGGCCGATCATTTCATCCCAAACGCCTTCTTGTTCTTTATAAAATTGTAGCAGGGAATTTTGACTCATAAATTTTAGAAAAAGTCAATATACTGAAAATAAAAAAATAAGACAGATTAACTTTAACGCCAAAATATCATGGCCACAAACAAGTGATCGCAAATTAATCGTTTGGAATTTTTTCTGTGTGTTGCCACAGGCTGAATTTAAACTGGGAATCATTAAGGTTAAGAATTTTCCGGGCCAGGAAATTCGCCAGCCGTTACTCTTCTCCCCGCGAGATGCTTTGTACGAATTACCTCATATACCGGCTTGTCGAATACTTTACTTTCAAGCCAAGAAATGACATCGAGGTATGCAAAAGCACGCGTCTCAAATTTACTTGTTTCAAATTGTTTTATTGTGTTCAGCAACTTTTCAAATTCCGGCTTTAGTTTTTTTGCACTCAGGTAAAATGTTTTCTTTAAAAATTTAAACATCTCTTCTTCTACCAGACTTAGGTTTTGCATTTTTGCCATAAACCTGTAGACCGATTTGACAAGATATTCCAGCAGTTGAAAATTGCCGATCTCATAGTGGGCTATCAGGTGCAATAAACGAGCATAGCATTGCAAATCATTTCTAAGGTCTACTTTCCAGTTGATGATCTTATTGAGATAATGTATGGCGGTATCATAATCTCCCGCTCCAAAATACAGCGACGCGATCTTATAATAGAAAACGAGCACGCGGTGGTTATCCATGTAAAGACTGTACTCAGAAAGTTGTTGCATGAGTTCAGGAACTATTCTCAAACCTTCATTAAAAGAACCTTCAAGAAAATGCTGGTTGATTTTTGCGGTGTACAAGTAAATAAAAACCTGAATCCGGTTATTAAAATTCTGCTTTACCGTTTTTGATTCATTGAATTGTTCAAATATGGCAATTGTGGAATTGAATCCTGCCGTATTTTGTAGCGTAAAATGTGCATTTAACAAATTGTGAAGGCCTTTTATATAATTGGCGGTTTCTATCTCAACCATGGCAGGTTCCTGTATAAACAGATTTACCCACTTTTGCGAGTAGCGGTAATACATAAGAAAATCCTGCCTGATAAAGGCGTACCAGCAATAACTTTGGTTGTAGTACAGATTTTGATAAAATCCGTTGGGCTTTTTTAAGTCAGTTGTCAAATGCTTTTGAAAATAGCTCTCTAATTCGTCCTCATCATTTTGATTTCTGGCATGCCCGTTTTTTATATACCAGCTATATAGTTGCAGGGAAAGGTTAGAAAGTTTAGTAACCTCCATCATCTTTTGATTGGTAGCATCTGCCTCCATTGTCAATGCATCGGCACGGTCCTGCAGGCTGCGTGTGATATGGAGTGTTTCAATTTTTTTCTCTAAAAAAATAGCCTCACTCAACGAGCTGATCTGGTTAGACTGCTTGGCAGATTCTTTTATTTTTTCCAGTATTTTAAGGCTTTGCAGATAAAGGCCCTTATTGTATAGGATCCATGCATGATCGAGCTGTTCATGCAATTGAATTTCGATATTTTCATTACTTTCCAGGAGCCGCAGGCTGGCTAAAATTTGCCGGTAAAGGTGCGCCTTCATATTGGAGAGTTGCTCTTTTTTTATGGAGGTGGTTTTATTGATGAGATCCTTTTCATCATAGTCTTTCATCTTGTCTATAGCGTCAAACAATTGCACGATTTTGAGATCATTACTTGAGGTGTTGCGTTGTACATATAATTTAAAATTTCTCTTTTCTGACTTCTGAAGAGAGTGAATTAGTTGAAAAAGCGCATCAGTAGATCGGTTGGGCATCGTAAATGATTTATCCAGAAGGGTAGTGTCAGCAAGGTTTTTACAAAATTGCCAATCCTTTCGGCAATGTAAATTTCTGCTATTTTGTCCACTTATATATATGTAGAAATGCTAATTTCGGGTACACTTGATACAGGTTGCTTGCTTCATTAAAAATCCTCCCGAAAATATTTTACTATGAACAAGATTTTAATTTTTGATACAACGTTACGTGATGGCGAACAGGTGCCTGGTTGTAAATTGATCACAAAAGAAAAAATAGAGTTGGCAAAAGCTTTGGAGCACCTCGGTGTCGACATCATCGAAGCAGGCTTCCCTATTTCCAGCCCGGGCGATTTTTTGTCAGTGCAGGAAATTTCTAAAAATATTAAGGAAGCTACGGTTTGCGCACTTTCAAGGGCAGTGAAAAAAGATATTGATGCAGCGGGCGAAGCGTTGAAATCGGCAAAAAAACCGCGAATCCATACAGGTATTGGTACATCAGATTCTCATATAAAAAACAAATTCAAATCTACCCGGGAAGATATTCTGGCCAGGGCAGTTCAATGTGTAAAGTGGGCGCGAAAGTATACGGACAATATTGAATTTTATGCAGAAGATGCAGGAAGGACCGACAACGAATACCTTGCTAAAGTTATCCAGGCAGTTATTGAGGCTGGTGCCACCACCGTAAACATTCCTGATACTACCGGCTACTGCCTTCCTAATCAATATGGTGAAAAAATTGCTTTCCTCATAAACAATGTAAGTAATATCGATAAGGCCGTCATTTCATGTCATTGTCATAACGACCTCGGCCTGGCCACCGCTAATTCAATTTCTGGAATAATGAATGGTGCCCGGCAGATAGAATGTACCATTAACGGCTTAGGTGAACGGGCAGGTAATACCTCCCTGGAGGAAGTTGTAATGATTATCAAACAACATAAGTCGCTCAACTGCTTTACGAATATAAAGGCTGACCAGCTGTATCCGCTGAGTAGGAAAGTGTCCGATATTATGCGGATGCCGGTGCAGCCCAACAAGGCAATCGTGGGAAGTAATGCCTTTTCACACTCTTCAGGCATTCACCAGGATGGATTTTTGAAAGATGCTTCTACATACGAAATTATTAATCCGGCAGAAGTAGGTGCAGATAGTTCGAAAATAGTGCTCACGGCTCGTAGTGGCAGAAGTGCCCTGGCATTCAGATTTTTAAAATTGGGATATGAGTTTGACCGCAACGATGTGGATTTTTTGTATGATCGTTTCTTAGAAGTGGCAGATAGTAAAAAAGAAATAGGGGATGAGGATCTTTCCGGCCTGGCCATGGCCTATAAAGAAAGATTATTATTAACAACTTAGTTTTCATGCGGTTTAGTTTTATAAAGTGGGGGATTGTCCCCCGCTTTTTTTTCAAACGGGGATTATGGGGAAAACATTATTTGAAAAAATTTGGGAACGTCACCTGGTAAAAACTATACCGGGAGGTCCTGATGTAATGTATGTTGACAAGCATTTTATTCATGAAGTAACGAGCCCGCAAGCATTTTCAGGCATTGAAAAAAGAGGACTGAAGTTGCACCGCCCGGATAAAGTAGTAGCCACTGCCGATCATAACGTTCCTACTATTGACCAGGATTTGCCGATCAGGGATATGCTGTCGCGCATGCAGGTGCAGCAACTCGTGGAAAATTGTCAAAAACACAATGTAGAGCTATACGGCTTAGGTCACCCCTTCCAGGGTATCGTGCATGTGATCGGTCCCGAACTTGGTATTACCCAACCGGGCATGACGATAGTTTGCGGCGACAGCCATACGTCCACGCATGGCGCCTTCGGTTCTGTTGCATTCGGTATTGGCACCAGCGAAGTGGAAATGGTTTTCGCTACGCAATGCCTATTGCAAAGCAGGCCTAAGGTAATGCGAATTAATATCGATGGTGCACTACAAAAGGGTGTTGTTTCGAAAGACATAATTCTTTATATACTTTCAAAAATTTCTGCCAGCGGTGCCACCGGTTATTTTGTAGAGTTTGCAGGCATAACTATACGCTCACTCTCTATGGAAGCAAGGATGACCATCTGCAATATGAGTATTGAGATGGGTGCAAAAGGCGGC
>JBDSPQ010000466.1:0-2996 GCA_039930305.1 Ginsengibacter sp.
GCATCACCTGGTGATAAAATCCGTTCTGCAGCTGGTTGTTGTATACCTCATAATTGTCCGGCATGTAAAGCAGCTTCTGCCTTCGGTTATCTTCCGGCAACATATCGAGTGTGAAAATGTCATTCCAGCCATCGTTGTTAATGTCAGCGATATCACAGCCCATCGAGAAATTAGATAGATGCGTGACTTCATCCTTTAGCTTTTCCGAAAACGTGCCATCACGATTGTTCAGGTATAGATAATCCTCTTCCACATAATCATTCGTTACATAAAGATCGGGCCAGCCATCATTGTTTATATCACTCACCGAAACACCCAGGCCGTAGCCAAGTGGGTTTGATATGATACCTGCACTAAGCGTCACATCGGTAAATACATTTTTGTCATTACGGTAAAGCCGGTCCCCGGCATCGGGATCAACCATCTTTTTTACGAATGCGGCATCGAAATTCCGGAGGTTTTTATTATTATGGTTGATGACAAATAAGTCAAGATCATTATCCCGGTCGTAATCAAAAAAAACTGCCTGTGTGGTGAAGCCAGAATCAGCAATACCCATCTCCCCTGCTTTTTCTGTAAAGGTGAGGTTGCCATTATTGAGGTACAATTCGTTAGCACGTTGTTTTTGCTCTACAGGTCCCGAATAGCAAAGATAAATATCCAGCCAGCCGTCTCCATTTACATCCGCAATACTGACGCCGGTTTTCCAGCCACGCTTTGCTTTCAAGCCTGATTTCGAAGTGATGTCTTCGAATTTCCAATTTCCTTTATTGAGGTAAAGCTTTCCAGGCAACAGGTTCCCGGTAAAATCAATATCAATCAATCCATCATTATTAAAATCTGCCAATCCTACTCCACCGCCATTATAAAAATATTCGTAAGTGATAATATTTAACTCAGGAGATTCCTTTACGATATTCGCAAAATTCACCCCCGTTTCTTTGGCAGGAAGCTGCTTGAATAATGCCTGCTGTGGCGACTGTGCGTAAGCACTGCAGCACGTAAAAATTAATAATAAATGATATAACAACCCCTTTTTCATAATGGTACCAATGCAAGCAATTCAGCTGGGCATATCAGCATTTGCAGTTAGAATTTTTAAATGTAGGATTTGTAGCTTATCTAACCAAATGCAACCTGGAACTTTTTGCCTTTTTTGGGAAAGGTGTATCGTTCAAGCGGCACATAAAGATACGCCTTTCATAATTTTTCCTGTCCTCAATGCGAAGAAGAAACCGAAAACATTCTTAGTTTTGATTCTTTCCGCCTGGTGATTGACATATCAAAAAGCTACGCACAAGACGATTTAAATTTTTTATATAAAAAACCTTTAAAACTTATGAAAAAGATTGCGATGCTCGGCTCCGGATTTATTGCCCGTTTTTATGCGGACGCGCTGCAAGGGTTAAGAAGTAAAGACAAAATAATTTCTGTTTATTCAAGGAAAGAAACATCCGTAAAAAAGTTTGCGGAAGATTATGATGTTATCCATCACAGCATTGACATGGAGGAAGTGATCTCCCACCCTGACGTGGACATCGTTTGTATTGCCCTGCCGAACAACCTGCATGAAGAGGCTGTATTACTTTGTTGTAAACACAAAAAAGCCGTGATGACTACAAAGCCCCTGGGCAGAAATGCCGGGGAAGCCAAAAGGATGCTGCTTGCGGTGGAAGAAGCCGGGGTGTTCAATGGATACCTGGAAGATTTGGTATACACTCCAAAATTTATTAAGGCAGAAAAAAGTGTGAGAGAAGGCGCGCTAGGCAGGATTCTCTGGGCGAAGTCACGCGAAACTCATCCCGGCCCGCACAGCGATTGGTTTTGGGATCTTGAGCAGGCTGGCGGCGGCTGCATTCTGGATCTGGGCTGTCATTGCGTTGAAATTTCCCGCAGTTATATTGGAAAAGAAATTAAGCCCGTGGAGGTGATGTGCTGGGCAGATACCCAGGTAAAACCTATAGATGCGGAAGACCATGCGATTGCTTTGGTAAAATATGAAAACGGCGCCGTCGGGCAATTTGAAGTTAGCTGGACCTTTCGCGGTGGCCTCGATCTGCGGGATGAAGTAATGGGTACGGAAGGCACTATTTGGATCAACAATTTTTTACGCACAGGGTTTGAAATGTTTACTACCGGCAAAGGCGGCGATTACATTGCTGAGAAAGCTGAGAGCAATTCAGGCTGGCTCTTTCCTGTAGGCGACGAGCTAAATGAGTTGGGATATAATCACATGTTTATGGATATGCTGAACTCACTAGAATCCGGGAACAACCCTAAGGAAACTTTTTATGATGGGTATGTGGTAAATGCAGTCCTTGATGCCGCGTATAAATCTGCTAAAACCAAACTGTGGGAGCCTGTGCAATTAGATATCTGGCGGGGCAATGAAGGCTATACAAAGGGCAGTCACCTAACTGAGTATGATGACGACCATTACCTGATAAAAGAAGAAGTCACCCATTATGGAGATAAAAAACTAATCCTTAAAAACAAACATACCGGGAAGATTCTCGAAAAAATACTGTCAGAGGTTCGAAAATCATAGAGGTTTACAATGTCTATTTTTCGACTGTAGCGATAAGATGCAGTGTGTCTTTAAGAATGGGGTATAAATCTTTAAAAACAGAAAAATATTTCTCATACATCGCGCTGTTTTCTTTCAGCGGAGAAATAATCGTGCCTTCGTCAGATCGAAGGGAAGAAAAATTTTCAATCACCTTCAAAGCTTTCATGCTTAGCAGCGCGGCGCCAACGGCTGAAGCATCTTCAGTTTGAATAAGACAAACTTTTTTACCTGTGACATCAGCAAGAATTTGTACCCAGGATTGAGAATGTGTAAATCCTCCACTTACATTTAATTGTCTGATGCTTCCTGTTGTTTGTTCAATAACCTGCAAAATACTTTTCAAAACAAAACTTACACCCTCCAGACCGGCGCGTAAAAAGTGCGCCTGCTGGTGGTAAGATTTTATTCCAATAAAAACACCGGAAGC
>JBDSPQ010000467.1:0-6135 GCA_039930305.1 Ginsengibacter sp.
GCAAGGCACAAAGCACTATAGCCCATAAAAGTTCCAATCTCCAGTATGCGATCGGGCCTAATCATGCAACTAAGAAATTCGAGTAATTTCCCCTGAACCTTTCCACTCAACATAATGGAATGAGCATGGTTCTCTAAGGTGTAATTCTCTATCTCTTTGAGCAGGGCATCCGTGTTGCTGGTAAACCGCTCAGCATACTGATCAGCTTTCGCAGAAATTAACTCCATCACGTAACATTTTGAGTGGATGTTTTTTTTGAGGATACAAGCAGCAACCCAAGAAAGGTAATTAATCCGTTTACTATTATTAATTCTTCAGCAAACACATATCCTCCTAATAATTCTTTAGAATATTTATCTAAAATGAAACAGAGGAGTGGGGCAAGTATACAAATTACCGGGGTAGCATTATCAAGTACATTCCTGTTTTTTGCATAGAGTGAAAATCCAAATAGGCCGATGAGTGGACCGTATGTAAAGGTTGCTACCTTAAATATTGCACTTACCACCGATGCGTCATTCACTGCATTAAACAGCAATATCACTAATAAAATCAAAACGGAAAACCCAGCGTGCACCATGTGCCGCTTTCTGATCATCGCGCTCTCCGCCTCGCCTGTTTGCTTGTCAAAACTTAAGAAATCCACACAAAAGGAGGTAGTAAGAGCTGTAAGTCCTGAATCAGTGGTGGCGAATGTAGCAGCAGTCAAGCCTAACATAAAAACAACCGCTGGTACACCTTTAAAGTGATTAAGCGCTATTTCGGGGAAAAGGTAATCTGTTCGTGGCTGCCCGGTAATGGAATCAACGGGGAGGGCTATCCCATTTTTATTGGCATATATGTAAAGCAATGCGCCAACGCTAAGGAAAAATAAATTGATAATTACAAAAATGAAAGTAAAGGTCAGCATATTCTTTTGTGAGTCGTGCAGGTTTTTACAACTTAGATTTTTTTGCATAAGATCCTGGTCCAGCCCAAACATACCAATGGTTACAAATATGCCACCGATGAATTGCTTGGTAAAATGGAACTTATTGCCAATAAAATCATTTGTAAAAAAAATTTTGGAGTAGTTGCTTTCTTTGATGGTTTGGAACGCACTGCTTATATTCAGATTAAGGTTGCTGCAGATGAAATAAATAGACAATATTACGGAAGAGACTAAAAAAACTGTTTGAAGGCTATCTGTAATAATTATAGTCTTTAGCCCACCCCTGAAAGTATATGCCCAGATAAGGAGCAAACAAATGACTATGGTTAGCAGGAATGGGACACCCCATTCATCGAAAATGAATTTCTGCAAAACGATTGCAACGAGATACAGCCGGAAGGCGGAGCCAATAGTTCTTGAAATTAAAAAAATCGCAGCAGCTGTTTTATGACTCACCTTTCCAAGTGTTCTCTCTATCACTTCATAGATAGAGGTTAGCTGCATTTTATAATACAGCGGGAGCAACACCCCCGCCACAATAAAATACCCAACCGCATTACCCAATACAAACTGAAAATACCGGAATTGTGATCCGGCAGCATTGCCAACTTCGCCGGGCACCGAAATAAAAGTTACACCACTAAGCGCAGTTCCTATCATGCCGAAAGCTACAAGGTACCAACGTGAAGAGCGGTTTGCTACAAAAAAGGTAGAATTGTCGGATGATTTTCTAGATGTAGCATACGATATAAAAATCAGCATGAGGAAATAACCAATAATGAAAGACAATAAAACTGTAGGAGACATAAAATATGGATTAGTAAATTCCTGTTACAATATTATCATTGTAAAAATTAGGAATTGAATAATATTAATTTGAATTTTATTCAAGATAAATAAAAAAATGTCAATTAATTCTGTGGCGGTTTTTTGCGGTTCACAACAAGGCAACAACCCCTTGTTCGCAAAACATGCTTTTCGATTAGGGCATTTAATTGCGGTCAAAAGAATTACACTTGTTTACGGAGGCGGTAACAAAGGTTTGATGGGCATTATCGCGAATGCAGTATTAGAAAAAAATGGTAAAGTAGTAGGCATTATACCTAAAATTCTCACGAACCGGGAACATCACCATTCGGGTATTTCTGAACTCCACGAGGTAGCGGATATGCATACACGCAAACGGATGCTTTATGAAATGTGCGATGCTGCGATTATTCTTCCCGGTGGATATGGCACCATGGATGAATTATTCGAAATTCTTACATGGAACCAACTAGCTATTCACGATAAAAAAATATTTATCCTTAATTCGGGCGGGTTTTATGATCATCTAATTCTCCATTTGCAAAATATGGAGAAAGAAAGTTTTCTGTACCATAAATTAGTGGACAAACTTAGTGTAATTGCATCACCGGATGAACTGATAATTTGAGTTCAGACATTATGAATTGTCTTCCTAATTTTTCAAACAACAAGTTTCCTGGCAATTTGCAATAGGACTATATTTATCTGTTAAATCAGCAGTGTTAATTATTTCATCAAAAAAATTTCTTTTCAATATTTAAAATTTCAAAAATGAACAGGATTGTATTTATTTCAGGCGCTACATCAGGTATTGGTAAAGCATGTGCAGAAAAATTTGCTGAAAATGGCGATGCCATTATCATTAATGGAAGAAGGGGCGACAGGCTTGCTGAATTAAAAAATTTGATAGAGAAGAAATTTAAAGTAGATGTTTTAAGTTTGGAATTTGACGTTTCAAACAGGGCAGAAGTATTTGAAAAAATAGGAAGCCTCACCCCCCAATGGTGTGAGATCGATATCCTGGTGAACAATGCCGGCCTCGCTTTAGGCAGGGACTATGTGAATGAAGGGGACGTTGACGATTGGGATACCATGATAAGGACCAATATAAATGGACTTTTGTATGTAAGCAGGGCGATCTTACCTGGCATGGTTGAAAAAAAACGAGGACACATCATTAATGTGGGCTCCGTAGCCGGAGACGACACGTATGAAAAGGGAAATGTTTATTGTGGCACCAAAGCAGCGGTCGATGCCATCAGCAGGGCGATGCGTGTTGATTTGCTATCGCATAAGATCAGGGTTACAAATATAAAGCCCGGCGCAGCCCTTACGGAGTTTTCACTGGTGCGATTCAAAGGGGATGAAGACTCTGCTGAAAAAGTTTACGACGGATTTTCACCACTTTCTGCTACTGATATTGCAGATGCGATTTTTTATTGCGCCTCAGTGCCAGCCGGGGTTTGCATCAATGAATTAGTTATTACTGCGACAGCCCAGGCCAATGGCATTTTTATACACCGCGAGCAATAATTTTAGTTCAAACCCGTTTGCCTAGAAGGTCTAATTGTAAAATGTTTGCAGTTAATTTTCCTTAAAAATTTTCACGGAGGCTTTGTAAAAAACCTACGTTTTGTATCATTGTCGACGGGTTCCGTACAACTAAAAACAAACTTTGAAAAACCTTATCCGTATTCTATCCTTAATTATTTCCGTGCAGTTCAGTGCGAAAGCCCAGGAAGTTATCAAACAGGCTTCATGCTCTGATGCGGGTTTAAAGAGATCTGCGGACAGCTTAAAAGCTGAATTTGCGAGTCAGGGTTTTATTGTCGTGAGAGAAGCCAGCATGATGATGGAAAGCGAATATGAGATGCCTGTGATAGTTCCTTTAAACGAAGGAAGCTACTACCAATTTGTATTTATAGGTGATCTTTCGTCTAAACTTTACGAAGTAAGAATGTATGACTATCGGGAAAAGCAGGTGATTTACCAAAAACATTACGGGGAAGGCGTCGAAAGTAATATCATTAGTTACCCATATATTCCAAGGTTTACAGAATATCATATGATAAAACCACTTCAAATAAACAAGGAAAAGAAGAAAAACGTTTGCGGCTATATAATGATGTTAAAAAAAATAAGATAGTTTTTATATCCTGTTGATAATTAAACTTGGGTTCTTATTAACCCGGCGTTTCTTTCGCAGTAACGGTTATTCCTGGGAATAATATGGTGTTGCATAAGTGTATCTCCTTAGTCCCTTCTTCTTGGAGATTGTATAAAAAATCCCCTGCATCCCTTTGCCAGATTGACAATTTTAGGAAGATTTATGGTTGCCGATAGTAGAATCTGCAAATATTTTATTTTATCTCGCAGTATATTAACAATAATTTCAGGAGCACTGATGGGTTAGGTATGCTCGGTTGTGAATGTGAGATGACTTAGAGCTGCGCTAATTAATAGTTACAGATAATTGGAAACTAACCACAAACTAAATTGTACAGTTGAAATATGAGCAATAAAGGTCTATATTCTTCAAAATTTGAACACGACTCCTGCGGTATCGGCTTTGTTGCAAATATTAAAAGCAACAAAAGTCACCAGATCATTTCCGATGCCCTGACGATATTGGAAAATATGGAACACCGTGGTGCGTGTGGCTGTGAAAACAATACCGGGGATGGAGCAGGTCTCCTGATTCAGACACCACATGAATTTTTGTTTGATGAATGTATAAAGCTAGGTTTTCATTTGCCTCCCTACGGAAAATATGGTGTAGGTATGATATTCTTCCCAAAGTCTATACGATTAAGGGAAGAATGCCGCGAAATATTAAACCGTTGTGCGGAGACGCTAGGTTTAGAAGTGATAGGTTACAGAAAAGTCCCTGTAAATACACATGATATTGGTTTGACTGCATTGTCCGTAGAGCCGGAAATTGAGCAGGCGTTCGTCGCCTGTCCAGATCACATTAGTAATCCTGAAGAATTTGAAAGAAAGCTTTTCGTTCTACGAAATTATTGTGCCCAGACGATTGCTAATACAGTAAGAAAAGATGCGATAGGTTTTTACGTTGCGTCACTTTCCTACAAGACGGTTATTTATAAAGGTCAGCTGACAAGCATGCAGGTTCGATCCTATTTTCCTGATTTGAGCAACAAGAAAATGGTTTCAGCTTTTGGCTTGATACATTCCCGGTTTGCCACTAATACTTTTCCTTCGTGGAGACTCGCACAGCCTTTTCGGTATATAGCACATAACGGTGAAATAAATACCCTTCAGGGCAACCTCAATTGGCTCCGAACTAGCGAAAGAGGCTTTGTCTCACAGTTTTTTAGTAAGGAGGAAATGGATATGTTGTTGCCGGTAGTCGAGGAAGGACAGTCGGATTCTGCCAGCTTGGATAATATTATTGAACTGCTCCTTTTATGCGGCCGCTCTTTACCTCACGTTATGATGATGCTAATTCCGGAGGCCTGGGATGGTAATGATAAGATGGATCCGGTGAAAAGAGCATTCTACGAATTTCATTCTTCATTTATGGAACCATGGGACGGTCCTGCCTCAATTTCATTTACTGACGGCAAGACTATCGGGGCCACTCTTGACCGTAATGGATTAAGGCCGTCGAGGTATTGCGTTACAACAGACGACAGGGTGATCATGGCGTCTGAAACTGGTGTACTTCCTATTGATCCGAAACTTATCAAGGAGAAAGGGCGATTGCAGCCCGGAAAAATGTTTGTGGTAGATCTTGAAGAAGGTCGCATCATTAGTGACGATGAAATAAAAAGCAAGATTTGTTCTCAGAAGCCCTATGCCGAATGGCTCAATAAATATAAAATCCGCCTGGAAGAATTGCCTGAGCCAAGGGTAATGTTTACCCACCTCGAGCCCGACCAGGTTTTTCAATATCAAAAGACCTTTGGGTACACAACTGAAGATCTCGATGTTTTAATAGCCCCAATGGCGTTAGATGGCAAGGAACCCACAGGCTCAATGGGCACAGATGTACCGTTAGCGGTGCTGAGTAACCAGCCGCAGCATTTGAGCAGCTATTTCAAGCAATTATTTGCACAAGTAACCAATCCTCCAATCGATCCAATTAGAGAACGTCTTGTGATGTCACTGGTGACGTTTGTCGGAAATAATGGCAATTTGCTTGAAGAAGATCCACTTTCCTGCCATAGCGTTGGATTAAAGCATCCGGTGCTTTCCAACAGGGAGCTTGAAAAGATCAGAAGCATTGATACAGGAATTTTTCAGGCACACACCTTACAATCATATTTTATAGCCAACGGCAAGCCTGGGGCTTTGCAAAAAGGCCTTGACAGATTATGCAGGTATGCTGCTGATGCGGTTGAAGACGGCTTTGAAGTGCTAATAATTTCAGACAG
>JBDSPQ010000468.1:0-4196 GCA_039930305.1 Ginsengibacter sp.
TTTTTCTGTAACGCTGGTAGCCATCAACAATGGATGTTCTGATACGCTTGTAATGCCGAATTATGTTCATATAAAGGCGCCAATTGCCCGGTTTAAACACAGCAATACCTGCGACGATCCCGGCCATGTAGTATTTACTGATAGATCTATAGGTGCCGATTCATGGAATTGGGATTTCGGCGATGGTAGTACTTCAGCCTCGCAAAACCCTGTGCATGATTATATAGTATCCGGATTATATGCCGTTGCACTTACCGTCGTAAATAATACTACCGGTTGCGAGTACACGAAAATAGATACCGTTAGCGTGCTGAAGGAAAAAGCAGATTTCACCTCCAGTGTTACAGCTGTTTGTAAAAACACACCGGTGCTGTTTAATGCGATAAACAGCATTCCCGGAAATATAAGTTCCTATATATGGAAATATGGAGACGGTGCTATCAATTCTGCAACCACTAACTCTATCAGTCATAAATACAAAACTTCCGGCACCTACAATGTCACAATGATTTTGAATATTAAAAATGGATGCGCTGATACAATTGTAAAGCCTTTGGCAATAAAAGTTGACGGCCCTACTGCGGTCTTCAGGTCAGAGAATGCAGGCGCTTGCCAAAATACTGTAGTCGCTTTCATTGATAGTTCTTATGCAGATGGTACACACCCCATACAGCAGTGGCAATGGAATTGGGGTGATGGCATTACTGAAACCTTGCCTGTTACTGCATTTCAACATACTTATACTGCACCCGGCGACTATTCAGTATCCCTTAAAGTAACTGATGATAACGGCTGTACCGATAGCATTATTCATATAAATACGGTTGTGATTTCGAAACCTATTGCAGCATTTAAAGGAGATACGCTCTCCTGCACATCGAATGTAATTTCCTTTAAAAATTTATCAACCGGCCCATCACTTAAATACTTATGGAACTTTGGAGATGGCTCTACATCCACGCAACTTAATCCTACGCATCTGTATACTTCCGAAGGTATTTTTAGCGTGAGCCTTTCTATCACTGATTTGTACGGCTGCGGAGATTTTATTTCCAAACCAAATTTTGTAAGGATTGGAAATGCAAAAGCAAATTTTGCAGCAAGCGACACCTTTGGGAGTTGTCCGCCTTTGGTTGTAAATTTTGATAATACTTCCACCAATTATGCAAACTATACATGGGATTTTGGTGATGGCACTACTTCCTCGGCGCTCTCTCCATCGCATTTTTATTCCACGCCCGGCACGTTCAAAGCTATTTTAAAAATAGATGGCCCCGGCGGATGTACTGACGAGAAAAGTGTTACAATTAGGGTGAAAGGGCCTATTGGTTCTTTTCAATACACCAACATTTCCGGCTGTAATCCCTTGCAAACAAATTTTAAAGCAGCGACTACAAAAAGCACAACATTCGTGTGGGATTTTAATGACGGCAATACTTCCGTAACGACTGATTCTATTGTATCGCATCAATATAAAACAGCAGGCGTTTATTTGCCCCGCATGATTTTGGTGGATACGGCCGGTTGTAAAATTCCTATCATAGGCCCCGATTCAATAAAAGTTTTTGAAGTATTTGCTTCATTTAATAGTTCAAAAAAATTACTGTGCGATTCGGGATTAATAAGTTTTAGCGGTACCTCCACAGGTAACGATGTTATTGCCAATTACACCTGGGATTTTGGAGATGGAAAAAATTCAAATCTTGCTAATCCGGTACATGGCTATACAGCTACAGGCATTTATACACCAAAGCTTTTTATTACCTCAGCCAATGGGTGTAAAGATTCGGCGATAATGGCTGGACCGCTTAAAATAGTGAGCAGCCCGCAGATAGATATTGGTGGTAAAACCGCGGCTTGTGCACCGGCATTGCTAACCTTCAAAGGATTGGTTTCCAAACCCGACACCTCATCGCTTAGCTGGAAATGGGACTTTGCTAACGGTAACGTATCCACGCTACAAAATCCTGCAGGGCAGAATTATCCGGATGCGGGTTCTTATTCCATCCAGGCCATTGCTACAAACAGCAGCGGATGTAGCGCTACATCAATAAAGGTGGCGCAAGCCTATGCATTACCAAAATTGCAGCCAGGTGTGGATACAACATTATGCAAGGGATCGTCTATTTCCTTAAAAGCAAATGATGCACAAACATATTCCTGGAGCCCGGCGAGATACTTGTCGTGTATAAATTGCGCAGGCCCTGTGTCACGGCCAGACTCAGCGATCAGGTACTTCGTTACGGGCAGAAGTATTCGGGGATGTATATCAACTGACTCGGTTTTTATCGATGTAAAATTGCCGGGCAAGGTACAGGTCGGAGGCTCAGATACTCTTTGCCGCGGCTCGTCTGTACAGTTAGTGGCTACAGGCGCTGAAATCTATACCTGGACACCTGCACTCGGTTTAAATAATCCCGGTATTTCATCGCCGATGGCTTCTCCCGACACTACTACCATTTATAAGGTTACCGGCTCAGATTCAAAAGGTTGCTTTAGCTCTACTGCCTTTATTCCAGTAAGAGTATACCCCGTGCCTGTGGTAACCGCCGGGGTTAATGTTACACTAAATGCGGGCAAATCAACCGACATTACGCCAAAAATTTCCGGAGACGTTACCGGTGTTTTATGGAGTCCGTCCACAGGTATTATCCGCAGAAATTATCCCGGTATAACGGTGCAGCCTTCTGAAACGACTGAATATACTATACTGGTAAAAAATGAAGGCGGCTGTTTTGCAAGTGACAGGGTATCTGTATTTGTAATGTGTGACAATGCAAATGTGTTTGTCCCAAATACTTTTTCACCTAACGGAGATGGCGCAAATGATGTTTTTTATCCGAGAGGCAGTGGGGTTATCAACGTGAAAAACTTCACGGTCTTTAACCGCTGGGGAGAAGTGGTATATCAACGGGCAAATTTTACAGCCAACAATGCTTCAGCAGGATGGGATGGTACATTTAAAGGTAAAAAGCTGGCCCCTGATGTTTTCGTGTATGCGTTGGAGGTAATTTGTATAAATAATCAATCCCTTATGTTCAAAGGAAATGTAGCGCTGATAAAATAATTCAAAATAATAATTCCGTTATTAAGTACTAAAACGCCCTGTTGAGTTGTTTAATAATTGTAGGGTCTATATCAATCCGTATCCAAATTCCGATTATGAAAAACATCTACTTTAAAAGTTTACTAATTATAGCAATGCTGTTTGCATTAGGTAAAAGCAGTAAATGCCAGGATATTCACTTCTCGCAATTTTCTGAAGCGCCACTATTGCGAAATCCTGCGTTGGCAGGCATCTTCAGCGGTGATTTCAGGGTGCAGGCTGTATATAGAAATCAATGGAATTCTGTTACGGTGCCTTACCAAACTACTTCCCTCAATGCCGAATATAAATTGCCGGTAGGCAACACCCAGGACTTTTTAACTATTGGCGCTGAGATACTGTATGATAAAGCCGGCACGGTTGCTCTGACAGCCACAAATGTGCTTCCTGTTTTAAATTATCATAAATCGTTGAGCGCCGATCGCAACATGTACTTATCTGCCGGGTTTTCCGCGGGTGTTGTACAGAGAAAACTTGATCGCTCAAAAATTACCACCAATAGCCAGTTTGATGGCGACGTGTATAACTCAGCGCTATCTAATGGTGAAAATTTTGCCAACAATGGTTATATGTATTTTGATGGAAACGCAGGCCTAAGCTTCAATTCACAGCTTGGCGAAAATGAAGACAACAATATATTTTTTGGAGTTGCTTATCATCACTTTAATAAATCAGCTAAGGTCTCTTTTTATGATGGTGCAAATGTGGCGTTGGTTCCAAAAGTTGTAGTGTCTGCCGGTTTAAAAATGAGCATGACAGATTATTCATACCTTACTTTCCATGCGGATTATTCCAGCCAGGGCCCAAGTACAGAAATAATAGGCGGTGCGCTTTACAGCCTTAAGTTAGACGATCCGGAAGATCCTCAGCATGTGATATCAGGTGGTATGTTTATAAGATGGAACGATGCCTTTATACCTGTGATAAAAATGGACATTAGGCCTTTAGCTTTTGCGTTGAGCTATGATGTAAATGTATCACAACTAAAGACTGCCAGCCAGGGCCGCGGAGGCTTTGAATTATCACTTTCTTATCAGAAATATCTTGACAGGGACAATTCTTCCAGGGAAGCCGTGAGGTGTCCGAGGTT
>JBDSPQ010000469.1:0-6929 GCA_039930305.1 Ginsengibacter sp.
CTCTTGAGAAGTTGAATAACCGGTATCAGTTAAAACACTGTTACTGTAATTGCTGGAAGTATCTGCAACAAGTTCTTTGGTAGTTTGGTTTTCAGTATCTGACTTGCTATTACAAGCTGCCAGAGATACAGCTAAAGCCAATGTGACAATAATTGATTTCATTTGGGTTTTTTTTAATTTCTTAGAACGTTTTCTGAGTCTATATATTTTAAATGCGAAGCTAATATTTATTTCAATATTTTGGGTGATTTAGTAAATACCTATCTGTATAATGAATATGAACCTTTATTCACATATGAGAAAGTCATATCTGGAATATATTCGCTGCAAATGCAAAAGGCAGCGGATGGTAGGCTACTTAAGAAACTTTAACAACGTTGAACCTGAGCTTGAGGATAAACGAAAGCCTTTCAATTATTCCTCGAAATAAATGAAAGGCTTTACATTAAGTGTGTGATTCAAATTAACTAACGGCCATTTTTCTTATCAATATCTTTTCCAATAATGTAGCCACCTGCAGCTCCCACTACGCCTCCGATTACAGCTCCTTTAACAGGTTTTTTCTTACTGATTATTGCTCCACCGATGGCTCCAGCTCCTGCCCCTATTACTGCACCTTTGGCAGCACTACTCCAACCTTGCTTCTTAGCAGCGGTTTGGGTAGTCGATGAAGAAGTCGTTGTTGTGTTTGTTGAAGTGGAAGAGTTTGTCGCACTTCTTGGTGCGGTTGTCTTGCTTGTAACACTTTTTACCGAATGGGTAACAGGTAAAGGTTCGGGTTCAGCTTCCACAAGGTTGCTGGTATCAGAATACATATTGTTGTTATAAGCAGACGAATCCACCAACAATTGGATATTTCTTGAATCGTCTTTTTTGCTGTTGCAGGCTGCAAACGTTGTCACGGTTGCAAGTGCCAGAATAATTTTTTTCATAATTTATATTTTGATTGTTCCATGTGCAGCTTTCTAAGATTAAGGGAAAACTGTGCCACACAGTTTAAAACGCTTTAGTTAACGGAAAATTATATCAGTATCATAATACTATAATTTGTTCAGTCATAATAAATCTCTGATCATTAATAGATTGAATTTGAATCGACCTTGCATTAAGCTGATCACTTTTAACAAACAACCCGGCGAATGGCCGGAATGTCATAAAGCGATTTTGGGGTATTTTAATTGCCTGCTTTTCTTTTATCCATGTCTTTGCCAATGATATAACCTCCTGCTGCTCCTACAACTCCACCTACCACGGCTCCTAACCCTTTCTTTTTCGCAATTACCGCTCCGCCAATCGCTCCTGCTCCGGCACCGATCACAGCACCTTTCGTAGCGTTACTCCAGCCTTTTTTCTTTTCTTCCTGTGTAGTAGCTGTACCATTTGATGCATCAGTTCCTGCACCCTGGCCAGTTTGGGCTGTATTATCTCCAGTGGCCACAGGCCCAGGTACTGAAGCAGGCACGGGGGTTGCTACCGGCGGGGTTGACACGGGCGGCTCATAGACTGGCGACACCCGGTGGCTTTTTACAGGTACATAGACTTTCTGGATTTTCGTGATCACACGAGGCTGAGGTTTTGCCTCAGGTTTCACAATCGGCTCTGCTGCCAATTGGGTGCTCGTGTCAGAATAGTAATTATTACGATATGCAGTGGAATCCGTGAGTAGTTGTATATCTCTTGAATCATCCTGCTTTTGGGAAGTATTACAAGCTGCAAAACCTGTAACAATGGCGATTGATAGTAAAAATTTTTTCACGATGATTAATTTTAATTATTAAGTTTTTTAATTACGGCCCTCCGTTATACATACTAAGAGCGATCATTGGGATATTCGTTTAAGAGCTTCGCTTGTATTGGCATTACCTTAACAAGGAATATTTTGGTGTGTATTAAATTTTCTATTTTCAAAACCCGCCGCCTGGCTGCTAATTACAGATATTTGGCTTATTGCATATTTCCATTACATCAAAAATATTTTCCACTCTTTAAGGCAACCTTTGATATCATTTCTACGATTCCCTTGGGATGATGTGACCCCGAAAGCTTAGTTGATTTGGCTGAAGGGTGGATTCCGTTTTCAAAAAAATATTTGTATAGCTCAGCAACACCTCTGCTGTATTGCTTTAAAAAAACTGCAAACGCTGAAACTGCGGACAAGTAAAATTTATTGATTTTTTAATAATAAATATTATATATGCAACAGTTTTTTAACCCTCGCTCATGTCGTATTCCGGCAAAGCTTCTGATTATTTTATCTATAGTGTTATTTTCTGCAGGGTGCAGGAAAACGCCCCCTATAATCGCAAAACAATTTCAACAGGTAAATCTTGTAGCAAATACAAATGCCTATGGCGCGGCGCGCATAGACCCTGATTTTCTAAACGGTTGGGGAATTGCCTTTAGCCCTACCGGCACGCCGTGGGTATCTTCTTCGAATAATGGTTTGAGCGAAGTGTGGAATAAAGATGGAAATATCGTAATTCCGGCTGTAACAATTCCGTCTCCCGGCGATGCGGTTTCAGGTGGCCACCCATCGGGACAGGTTTTTAATGTGACGTCTGATTTTCTTTTACCTAATGGCAGGGCAGCGAGATTTATTTTCGCTGGCCTGGATGGCATCATTTCCGGGTGGAATGGCGGCGCTTCGGCGGTGACTGCTATAGACGCTTCTAAAAATGGTGCAGCTTTTACAGGGATCACTATCGCTTCTGTTGAAGGGCAACCTTTTCTTTATGCGGCAAACTTTAGTTCAGGAAAAATAAGCGTGTGGGATAAGACATGGGCACCTGTAGATATGGCATTTTTCGACCCCAGCCTTCCTGCGGGATATGCCCCATTTAATATCCGGAACATCGGCGGTGTGTTGTATGTAATGTATGCCAAAGTAGGCAGCGATGGGGATGAAGAAAAAGGCCATGGATTAGGTTATGTGGATATTTTTAACCCGAACGGTTCATTGATGAAACGATTTGTATCGAAGGCAGAACTGAATGCGCCCTGGGGAATCGCGCAGGCTCCGGATGATTTCTGGGGGCCGGATTTCGAAGCGCATGATGTGATACTTGTCGGAAATTTTGGTGACGGCCGTATTAATGCCTACGACCAGTCAGGGAAATTTATCGGCGCGCTCAAATCCAAAAACAAACCAATCGAGATTGAAGGTTTGTGGGAAATTACTTTTGCCCCAACTACCGCTACAGCTGTAGATCCGGGTTGGCTCTATTTTGCCGCCGGACCGGAAGATGAGGCAGATGGCTTGTTTGGTTATATTACAAAATAACGTCTCTTCCAGTTTACAGTCTATAACAAAGGCCGGATTCTTCCGGCTTTTTTGATACTTATTTTTTTTAGGGTGATGAATCCAAAAATTCATTCTGTATAACAATGAGATAGCGGAAGATCAAAATTTTCTTCCGCCGACTTTCAAAAAAGATTTTACGACTCTCATCATATGATTTTTAAGCAATTGCCGGAAATAAAAAATCTTCTTCCTTTTTCGGTTGCTTATTTACTTTTGATAAAATGGATTCGAGCAGTGGCAACATTTTATTGAGTCCTTTTGTTTTGATCATAAAGTTCCAAATAGGCTCGAATTTTTTCCAGCCACCAGCATAGGCGAAGTGCTTAATGGCATGTTTTATATTGTCATGCTGCATACTTGCTCCTGCGATATTTTTCCATGAATAAAAAGATCGGTAGGACCAGTCGTATCCTTGTTTTAGTTCGTCTTTGTTTAACCCAATAGTTTTATAAACCACCTGGCGTGTATCATAGAGGTTCCAGTTATTATGAAGTATTCTTCCTTGTTCTTCCATAGATTTATATAAGCCTGTGCCCGGATATGGTGTAAGGATATGAAAGGTGCAGGTAGTCAGCGCATTTCTCACCGCCCAGTCTACGGTTCTTTTGAAGACATCTTTGCGATCGCCGTCAAGGCCAAATACAAAACTCCCATTGATCATGATGCCGAGTGAATGCAATCTCCTTATAGCTTCCTGGTAATCTTTCCCAATATTTTGTTTTTTGTTTCCCTGCACCAGGTTGCTATTACTTAGTGTTTCAAAGCCAATGAAAACACTTCTTAATCCAGCTGAAGCCGCCTGTTCAATCAAGTCTCCGCGTAATATTGCATCGATAGTAGAAGCTCCCTGGAACACCCTGTTCATTCCTTTCATGCCATCAAACAATGATGAAGCAAACTTTTGATTTCCCAAAAGGTGATCGTCTAAGAAATATAAATGCCTCCCCGGCAAACGATCTATTTCAGACAAAGCATCGTCCACCTGCTGCGTATAAAAAGATCTTCCCCCTTCAAAAAAAGCATCCTTATAACAAAAGCTGCAATGGTGAGGGCAACCTCTCGTTACAACGATTGAATTGGGTACGAGATACAGATTTCTTTTGATAAGATCACGCCTTATGGACGGAATTTTTTTCAATGTCCGTTCTGCCGATACATAAATCTTTTTGCATTGATTGTTTTTGAAGTCATTTAGAAAGCGCGGCCAGCTTTCTTCTGCAGGACCGGTGAATATCGAATCGGCATGTTCCAAGGCTTCATCCGGAAGTGATGTAACGTGCAGCCCTCCAAGGCAAATATAAACTCCCTTCGCCCTGTACTGGTCTGCGATTTTATAGGCCCGGAAAGCATTGGTAATATAAACCTGAATCACTGCAATATCCGGATGGTCATCCAGGAACAATTCTTCCACGTGTTCATCCTGCAGATCTATTTCGTCATCGGCAGCGCAAAAGGCAGCAAGTGTAGCCAATCCCAATGGCGGAAACAAAGAATATTTAATTGGCCTCCAAAAGGGACTTTTAGCTTCCATTAGGGCAGGTAATATCATTTTTATTTTCATGTCATCAATGTTTAAATCGTTATACTTCAAATTTTTGTTGGTTAGAAAATAACACTGCGGCGTTTATCACCGCCAGGCCCATCAAGGAGATGCATGTAAAAAGCTGATTACAGATAAATTGTATTCCGGGCTTTCTGTTATATTCGGCAATATTTCCGTTCGCCCCTATATTATCTGATAATAATTGGCGCTGTTGATAACCATGGCCGTATAATGTATCGAAAGGCGACTTAGTTTCTTCAATATTGATTGAATCGGACGGTGAGCAGGCCGGTATGAATTGCCCTTTGAGCTGCATACCAGTGTCTACAATTTGCCTTTCAGGACTGTTATCACCCTCGCGATAAGATCGCTGTAGAACCAAATACATTGTTACCATCATAATAGGACCAATGGCCAGGTTTATGAGGGAATTCAGAAAGGGAAATTTTTTCATTAATAATTATTTTTCCAATAGATATACCAGGGAGTTTATATAATTAAAAGCACTTTGTAATTCAAAGCCAAAATGCAAAAAAAATTATTTAATTTTTTTTATCATTATTTCCAATGCCTGCAAATGTTGTTGAAAAGCCTTTTGGCCTGTTTTCGTAACAGCATATGTAGTATTGGTTTTCCTCCCAATAAATCCTTTATTCACTTTAACATACCCGGCTTCTTCCAACGATTTAATATGCGAGGCCAGGTTGCCATCTGTTACATCGATCAATTCTTTCAGGTCATTAAAATTTATTTCATTATTTACCATGAGCGTACTCATAATTCCCAGCCTGACGCGGCTGTCAAAGACTTTATTAAGATTTTCTATAGGGTTAGTCATTTGTAATTGTTCCAGCTTTTTGAATACCGTTTTTCTCGTATTTCCACCAGATAATAATACCGTATAAAATGTGAAGCAAGCCGAAGCCCACGGCCCAAAAGGTAAGACCATGGCCAAGTAACCACAAATTAATAACACCAATTATAATCTCCAGCAATCCAAGATACCTGATTTCCTCCAGGGTATACTTTGAGGCGTTCACCAATGCCAGTCCGTAAAAAATAAGACAGGCCGGCGGTATCATTAAATAGTTGCCGGTGGTTGCCAGGCGAAGTATAAAAAGACTTCCTGCCAGCAAGGGTATGGCCATATTGATCACTACCCGCCTTGCCGACATTCCCATAAGCGGGATGTTTAGTTTTTTGCACCGTAGATAGACAAAAAGAAAAGAAAAAATAGCGGCCGCTACGAAAGTGCTAATAGCTATCAGGAGGAGGTCCGTTGCCAGGTTATCCTTTGGAGCATCGAGGTGCTCTAAATTGATCTCCCGCCAGAGGTTAATTTTTTTTACGACTAGCCAAATGCCGCCGAGTGCGCAGATGCCGGCAGCGATTCCGCTAAATCCGCTCAGGCTACTGAATCTGGTGCTGCGTTCCATCATCTGTTTAATGTGCCGCAGCTCCTGCAAAGATTCATTTTCTGTGTTCATAAAAGTACTTTGAAATACAAAGTAAATGAATGCTTTTGAATAATCCAATTGTTTTAAAAATAATCTTTGAAAGCCAGATGGTCTGTCGGGAAATCAATGAGCCTATTAAATTCCCGGGCAAGTAATTCATGCTGCTTTCTGGTTTTATTTGAGATCTATTAATCAGATTTTATCCAGGGTTTTATTGATAATAGCACATACCATTGTAATTTCTTCTGGAGAGATGGTGAGTGGGGGAGCTATACGCATACATTCGGGCGCGAATAAAAACCAGTCGGTAAATACAGCTACATCATTTGTTTTCTCGGGAGACGTAACAGCACCGGGCATTTGTATCAATGCGTCAATAACTTTTTTATTGTATTCGAAACTTTCAAACTCAAGCGCGATCATCAGGCCTTTGCTCTTTATGCTTTTTATTTTTGGAGAATGCAGCGCGTTTAGAAATAATTTTTCTTTTTCAAAAACGCTATCAATAATTTTTTCATCCATTAACACCAGCATAGCTGCGTGCCCTGCGGCACACGATACCGGATGGCCGCCGAATGTATTGATATGGCCTAAAACCGGATTATGAGTGAATACATCCATCTTCTTT